>JAYWIE010000476.1:0-34968 GCA_043789155.1 Rubricoccaceae bacterium
GCGGGAACGCTCCCCCCGCCGCCCGGGCGTGACCGTGCGGAGCGACACCTGGCCCGAGCGGTGCTCGGGCCTTCAGATCCATGGCGACAGCCCTCAACCCGACCTCTGCGACCGCCCTCTCGGGTGCCTACCGCGACGTGCTCTTCTCAGGCGTGCCGCTCTACACGACCCGGCTCGTCCGCGAGCACACGTTCCACTTCCAGACCCGCGACCACGTCCGCTCGCCGGCGGACGCCGCCGCCGTACTCCAGACGTACTTCCAGGACCGCGACCGCGAGGAGTTCGTCGTCGCCTTCCTCGACACGGCGAACACGATGATTGGGCTGCACGTCGCCTCCGTCGGCGGGCTAGCCGCGAGCATCGTCGAGCCGCGCCAGGTGTTCAAGGCGGCCGTCCTCGCCAACGCCGCGGCGGTGCTGCTCGCGCACAACCACCCGTCGGGCAACCCCGAGCCGAGCCGGGAGGACGTGGCGGTGACGAAGCAACTCGTCGAGGCGGGGCGGGTCATGGGCATCCCGGTCCACGACCACCTCATCCTCACGGGTGACGGCTACACGAGCCTCGCCGAACGCGGGGTGATGTAGGCCGTCCGGACCAGTGGAGGGACGCGCGGGGCACCCGCTCGGCTCCCCGAACACCGGAGCGTGGAGGGTGCTCCCAGCGGCCGGCAAGTTATGTTTTCGTCCGGACAACCGCCCCGTGAGCAGCTCCGGTCGCCCTGCTCACGTGTTCAGCCGGACCCCGGGGGCGAAGGCTCAGGGATGTCCATCCCGGTTAAGGTTTTTGCGCCATGTGCCGAAACGATCCGGCACATGGCGCGTATCTTCGGCCGTCCTCCGGTGCCCAGAGATGGAAGCCCTCGTCCTCCCCGACATCACGGCTGTTCCCTTCGACGCGCTCGACGGCACGCGCCTGCTCGGCTTGGACGAGCCGAACGGAGCCGCACGCGCCGTCCGGGAGGGTCTCTCCATCAACGCCTTCGACGCCGTTCAGGCGTTCCTCGGCGTCCCCGCGGCCCAGTTCGCCGAGGCGGTCGGGATCGCTCCGCGCACGCTTGCCCGCCGGCGGCAGGCTGGCCGGCTTGCGCCCGACGAGTCGGACCGGCTCCTCCGCACGGCCCGCCTGGCCGAGATGGCCCTCGCCGCGTTCGAGGACGCGGACGCGGCGGCCGCCTGGTTCACCGAGCCCAAGCGGCTCCTCGGCGGCGAGTCCCCGCTCCGCGCGGCCGACACGGCCCCCGGTGCCCGCGAGGTCGAGGACATGCTCTACGCCGTCGAGTTCACGGCCGCGGCGTAGTGAGCGTCGTCACCCCGGACGCCAGCCCCGCGGACTATGCCGTCTTGATCGCGTGGCGGCTCTCGAAGGCTAAGTACGCCAGGACGGCCCTCTCCGGGTTAGGCTCGACGCTCCGGGCCGGCCGGTGGCACGCCCGCGGCCGGCCCGTCGTCTACGCCGCGTCGTCGGCCGCGCTCGCGCTGCTCGAGACGCTCGTCCACGCCGAGCGGGCCGACCTCCTGCGGGGCGAGTACGTCGCGGTCCCGCTCCGCATTCCGGCCGGGCTCGTCGAGCACCTCGACCGAGACGGCTTGCCTCCAGACTGGCAGGCATGGCCGCACCCGGCCTCGACGCGCACGCTCGGGACGGCGTGGTTCGACGCGGGCCGCTCGGCCGCGCTCGTCGTCCCGTCGGCGGTCGTCCCGCACGAGTGGAACGTGCTCCTGAACTCGCTCCACGCGGGTTTCCACCGAATCGAGGTCGGAGAGCCGGAGCCGTTCCCGATCGACGCCCGCCTCGGCTGAGTAGGCGCCGCTCTCCGCTAAGGCCGGCCTCAGTTGAGGCTGAACAGGGCGAGGACGAGGTCGCCGACGGCCGTGCCGTCCGGCCGGGTCTCGGACGGCATGAACGCGCACGTCGGCCGGATCCCGGTCAGACGCGCGTGGGTCGGCCGCCACCCTTTGGGCAGCGGGAGGATGTACGCGCCGTCCAGGTCCCACGGTCGGTCGTCGTCCTTCTCCATCGCGGCCCGGACGACGGCGACGACGAACGGGGCTATGTTCATCACGACGGCGCCGTCGCCGCTCAGGCCGACGGGGACGCCGAGCCGGGCGTTCGTGTGATAGGTGGGCACAGGGCAGCAGGGCAGGGGAGGGGCAACGTCGCAGACCGGAGCGACAGCCGCCCGTCACCGCCGAGGAGCCGGTCTGCTGCGCGGCCGAGTCTGCCCCGAGGGTTGACGCCGAAGAGTCCGTGTGCCCTCCGTGTACTTTCGCCGTCGCACCCTCAAACCCCGGATGTCTCCTGGAGCCCAGCCCGCGCACGTTGCCCCCGACGGAGTCGCTGCCGAAGCCGTCGACGCCTTCGTCGAACGGTGGAGGGGCGCGCAGGCGGCCGAGATCGCCAACGCGCAGTCGTTCGTGATCGAGCTCTGCGAGCTGCTCGGCCTGCCCCGGCCCGAGCCCGCCACCAAGGACCCCGCCCGCGACGCCTACGTCTTCGAGCGGCCTGTCGCCTTCCAGGACGCCGCCTCGGCCGCCGGCGGCCGCATCGACCTCTACCGCCGTGGCTGCTTCGTGCTGGAGACCAAGCAAGGCGTCGACGCGGACAACGCCGCCCGCGACGCCGGCACGGGCCGCTCGCGCTCGGCCGGCCACGGCACGCGAGGCTCGGCCGCGTGGGACCGCACGATGGCCGCGGCCAAGCGCCAGGCCGAGCGCTACGCGCGCAACCTCGACCTCCCCGACGGCCACACCGAGCCTGTCCCGCCGCTCGTCGTCGCCTGCGACGTCGGCCACTGCCTCGACCTCTACGCCAACTTCGGACACCCGCAGCGCTACGTCCCCTTCCCGGACAACGCCTCGTTCCGGATCCCGCTCGGCGACCTCCGCCGGCCCGAGGTCCGCGAGCGGCTCCGCCTCGCGTGGACCGACCCGCACTCGCTCGACCCGTCGCGGCGGCAGGCGCAGGTCACCCGCGCACTCGCGGCGACGCTCGCCGAACTCGCCGCCTCGCTTGAGGCGGACGGCGCGGCCCCGGACGCCGTCTTCGGCTTCCTCTCGCGGTGCCTCTTCACCATGTTCGCCGAGGACGCGGCGCTCATCCCCGAGCGGTCGTTCTCCGGCCTGCTCCGTGGCTACCACGACCACCTGAACGTGCTCCCGGACGCGCTCGAGAGCCTCTGGGCAACGATGGACCGCGGCGGGTACGCGCCGGACCTCAAGGCGACGCTGCGCCGCTTCAACGGCTCGCTCTTCAAGGACACCGCTGCACTCCCGCTCACTGCGGCGCAACTCGACCTGCTCCTTGCAGCGGCGTCGGCCGACTGGCGCGAGGTCGAGCCGGCCATCTTCGGGACGCTCCTCGAGCGCGCGCTCGACCCGGCCGAGCGCCACACGCTCGGCGCGCACTACACGCCGCGCGCCTACGTCGAGCGCCTCGTCGGGCCGGCGGTCGTGGACCCGCTCCGCGACGAGTGGGAGGCCGCGCAGGCCGCCGTCGCGCAGATCGAAGCCGACGCCGAGGCACGCCGGCCGGCCGGTCCGACGGCCCGCGACGCGCACGACCGCGCGACGCGCCGCGCAGCCGTCGCCGAGCTGCGCCGCTACCTCGGCCGCCTCACGAGCGTGCGGATCCTGGACCCGGCCTGCGGCTCGGGCAACTTCCTCTACGTCACGCTTGAGCACCTCAAGCGGATCGAGGGCGAGGTCGGGGCTGCGCTCGCCCGATACGGCGTCTCGGGGCTCGACCTCGACGGCGCCGCCGTGACGCCCCGGCAGCTGCTCGGCATCGAGGTAAACCCTAGGGCCGCGGCCATCGCGGACCTCGTGCTGTGGATCGGGTACCTCCAGTGGCATCTCCGCACGCACGGGGGTCCGCAGGGGCTCTCGGACCCCGTCCTCCAGGCGTACGGCAACATCGAGTGCCGCGACGCCGTGCTCGCGTTCGACGCGCGGACGCCGCGGCTGGACGCCGACGGCGTGCCCGTCACGGCGTGGGATGGCCGCACGACCCGGCTCAACTCGACCACGGGCCGGCAGGTGCCGGACACGAGCGCGCAGCGCCCGGTCTACGACTACGCCGACGCCCGGCCGGCCGAGTGGCCCCGGGCCGATTTCATCGTCGGCAATCCGCCATTCACGGGCGGCTGGCGCGTCCGGCAGGAGCAGGGCGACGGCTACGTCGAGGCGCTCTGGAAGGCCTACCCGCACGTCCCGCAGAAGGCCGACTTCGTGATGGTCTGGTGGGACAAGGCAGCCGAGGCCGTCCGCGACGGCGCGGCCGAGCGCTTCGGGCTCATCACGACCAACAGCGCCTCGCAGGTTTTCCAGAAGCGCGTCATCGAGCGGCACGTTGACGCGAAGGATGCGCCGCTCCGGCTCGTCTTCGCCGTCGCAGACCACCCGTGGGACGACGCGCCGATCGACGGCGCGGGCACGACCGAGGCGGCCGTCCGCGTCGCGATGACTGTCGGCGCGCGCAGCACCGACGGCGGCCGGGCCACGGTCGGCCGCGCCGAGCCGGACGGCTCGCTCCGCATCGAGCCGGCTGCGCGCATCCACGCAGACCTCTCGGTCGGCGTCGACATCGGTGCCGCCGGGCCGCTCCGGGCCAACCGCGGCGTGAGCTCGCCCGGCGTCCAGCTCTACGGCGACGGCTTCGTGCTCACGCCCGCCGAGCGCGACGCGGTCGTGCGCGGCCTCGACCCCGAGACGGCCGCGCGCGTCGTCCGGCCGTACCTCAACGGCCGCGACCTCATGGGCACGCCGCGCGGCGCGTCCGTCGTCGACTTTTTCGGGCTCACGGCGGACGAGGCGGCAGAGGCGGCCCCGGCGGCGTACCAGCGCGTGCTCGACCTCGTCAAGCCCGAGCGCGACCAGAACCGGCGCGCGGCGATCCGCGACGCGTGGTGGCGCTTCGGCTGGGAGCGCCCGCGCTGGCGCGAGATGACGGCCGGGCTCGACCGCTACGTCGCGACGGCCGAGACGGCGAAGCACCGCGTGTTCGTCTTCCTGCCGGCGAGCGTGCTGCCGGACAACATGCTCACGGGCGTCGCGACGGACGACGCATTCGACCTCGGCGTGCTCTCGAGCCGCATCCACGAGGTGTGGTCGCTCGCCGCCGGTGGGCGCCTCGGCGTGGGGAACGATCCGCGCTACACGAAGACGAAGACGTTCGAGCCGTTCCCGTTTCCGGCCGCGACCGAGGAGCAGAAGGCGGGCATCCGCACGATCGCCGAGGCGCTCAACGCGCACCGCGTGCGCGTCCGACAGGACGCCGCACCCACGCTCACACTGACGGCGCTCTACAACGCCCTTGCCGCCGCCCGCGCCGGCCGGGCGCTCCCGGACGACCTCCGGGACGTGTACGACCGCGGCCTCGTCGGCCGGCTCCGCGAACTGCACGACCGTCTCGACGCGGCCGTCGCCGAGGCGTACGGCTGGCCGGCCGCGCTCGCGGACCAGGAGATCCTCGCGCGCCTCGTCGCGCTCAACGCCGAGCGGCAGGCCGAGGAGGCCGCCGGGCTCGTCCGTTACCTCCGCCCCGCCTTCCAGGCACCCGGCGCGACGACGCAGGCTGCGCTCGACGTGGCCACTCCTGATGCGGCGACGGCTGCCATCGAGCCCGAGCCGTGGCCGGCCGAGACGGCGGCCCGCGCGCTCGCGCTCCGCCGCATCCTCCGGGACGCCGGAGGCCCACTCTCTGTCGAGGCGGTCGCGCGCCGGTTCGCGCGTGCGCCTCGCGCAGCCGTCGCGGACCTGCTCGACACGCTCGCCTCGCTCGGCCAGGCCCGCGCAGTCGATTCCAATACCTACGCTTCCTGACTTGAACCGCAACGACGAGCCAATTCCACCGGCGACCCGCAGGCTCATCAGCCAGCAGGCGAACAGCCAGTGCCCGTTCTGCGGCGAGCGGGACGTCGCCCTCCACGAGGTGCATCACATCGTGCCTCGCGCCCGGAGCGGCTCGAACGAGCCCGAAAACCTCATCCTCGTCTGCCGCAACTGCCACGTCCGTGTCGCCAACGGGACCATTTCGGAGTCCGTCGTCCGAGAGCGGAAGCGCGGCCTCAAGGCCGTCATCTACCGAATGCCGGGTGCGTCCGACCAAGCCTCGCCGTCGAACGTCGTCACCATCGGTGGAGACGCGACAGGCAACGTCTTTGCCGGCGGGGATGTACACATTCACGGGGAGGCGAAGGGCAAGATGCCCTACCCGGCGGGGACCATCGGCTCAGACCGGCTTCGCAGGGGCTACGTCCAGCACCTCGTCCGTCGGTACGACGAGTTCAAGCAGGTCGGCCGCCGGAGCTACGGGCAGGGGGGGCGCCACCAGTACGGGGCGATCCACAACAACATCGAGGGCAAGTTCAAGGTGACGACCTACTTCGTCCCCGTCGAGCGCTTCGACGAACTCTCCCGGTACCTCCACGGCCGCATCGACCAGACCATCCAGGGCAAGACGAACAAGGCACGCGGCCACCACGCCTACTCGTCGTTCGAGGAGTACGTCCGCGAGCAAACCGGCGACTGACAATTCGGGTGTTCAACAGGTCAAACAACTCCACTTTAGACCGCGTTGCTGTGGTCGCGAGGAATTACCTGCGGCCACACCTCGGATCCATCCCATCCGGCATCATCGGCAGACCAACGGGCCGTACTCGCGAACGCGTACGGGCGCCAGCACCGACGCTGAGCGTCCCCGACGAGCTCCTTGTATCCTGGGTTATTCCTCCGGAGCTCGCTCCAGCGGCGCGGGAGATAGTTCGAGATAACGAAGTCCACAGCGAGGACGCCGTCCAGCGGAGGGTGCGCCACGCGCGGGGAACCAAGCAGAAGGTGGTTTCCTGGCTCGACGAGGCGGGGGATTTGCTGGCCCCCGTACTGGAAATGATACGCGGGATGCGCGAGGTCGGCACCGCTCCGGGCCGGGTCGTCGCGTTCGAGGTGCCAGGCTGAATAGTGGGCCGCTGCCACCCCTCTCCTGTGGCCGGTCTCTAAACACTCGACGGATAGTCGGGCGAATGGGTCGTTCGGGAGGTCTACTCCAATGCAACGTCCCTCCAGCTTGACAGTCAGCGTGAGGGTGACCGTCGCGAGGTCTGCAGGCTTCGCGTTGCGCTGAGCCCGGATTGCACCGGGATCGAGGTCGAATTGGAGGTTTTTCATCTCGAACTTCCAATCGAGCTCGACCCCTCCTACAGAAATCGCTTTGGCGGCGACATCCAGCGGGTCGATTGACCGGACGATCCCGGTGCCGGACAGGATCTCGGCGAGACGACGCATCTCCCGCCTGCGGTCGTTCATGTACGCCTTCTGGTCAGGATCAACGTCTTGTGCGGCCATTCAACAGAACGGGATCGGAGGAACAACTGGGAAAGGGCTACGCGAACAGGGCGTCTGCCCGCTCCCGCTCCGTGATCGTCAGACGGAGGTGACGCCGGGTGAGTAACCTCTGTTGGACAGCGTACCGTGAGACGTATTGGTCACGCTGCCACGGGTACCGACGCCCCGTATCGACGACGAAGCCGTCGCGTGGGTCGATGCCACGGTCCGTAGCTCGGCAGACGACCCAGAACTCATTCCCGTCACCCTCCACGAGCGGTTCCGCAGGGTGGAGCCCCTCGAGCGCCGTCGCTCCGTGGAGAATGGCAACTCTCTCGGGCGCGGCGAGCGCACGCAGCTCCGTCCCAGCCAACTTCTCCGTCAGGTCCTGGACGGGCTCCGCCCACCACCGGGGCCACCCCTCGTGAAAGACACCGGTGTAGACCGCCTCGCCGAAGACGCGCTCGAGAAGCAGATCGAAGTCGTCTGAACGCTCCGCGTCGATGCCCAGCTGCGCAGCCATCGTCCGGCGGTCCAGGAGGGGGCCGGCAGACTCCAAAACCTCGCGCCGGATGAACCGTGCGTACTCGTGGGCCGGACGGTTCTCAGGTGCAGAGTCGAATGGGACCAGTTGTGCCAGCCGCTCGTCCAGGAAGTCGGGGACTGCTTCGAATCCTAGATAGCGGTAGAACTGCTCCTCTGGACCGATTTCTGTACGTAGCGCTTTGATCCTCCGGTATCCCTCGACGAGCGAGCAGAGACGGCGGCCAACCGCCGGAGCCTTCTTCTCCGACGGCACATCCGGGGAGTCGCTCACGAGGTGCTCCTTGACGCAGAGCAGGTCGAACAAGTCGTGGCTCGTGTTGTCCCTGGCGTACGACTGGTCCAACCTCTCGTCGGTCGACCACAACGCGATCGGGTATTCGCCGCGCCCCCGATGGCTCTCACCGAGAAGGTCCTCCGCCGCTCGGGTCCGAATCTCCTGAGCCAGCGTGGGAGCCCGGTAGTCCGCCCGTGTCCCGTCTGCGCTCGTCGCGAGGTCGAGGCGAAGATCGAGGATGAGTCCATCGTACTCCTCGCCCATTGCGCTCTCGATCTGGTCGTTGTACGCGCCGGGGTGAGCGGGTTCTATGCTTAATGCGCCCCCCTCAGGGGCTACCTGGCGGGTATAAGCACGGAGCGAGCTGTCGATCTCGTCGTCCAGGTAGAGGTACTTCATTGGGCCGGTTGTTATCTGTCTAGCTCTCGTCGAAGTCTCCCGCGACCGCACGTGGGACCTCGAATCGGAACATCGTATGGTACGGAGGGGGGGCAGGAGAGGTGTACACTCGCCCTCCATAGCTCCGCGCAATGTCGTGGATGATTTTCAGGCCGAGCCCGCTCCCCTCAGCGTCGTCCTCCGCACTGAACGGGTTGCCGGAGTGGGTCGACGTCGTAAAGAACGCGTTGAAGATGCGCTCCTCGTGTTCGGGGGGGATCCCGTCCCCATTGTCTGCCATCTCGATGTAGACGAAGTCATCTGCGCTCCCGGCCCGAATGAGGACACGCCCTGCGCTCGGGCGAGCGCGGCGAATCGCCTTTTGGGCGTTGGAGTAGAGGTTGAACAGGACCGAGCTCCACTCCGACGGGTGCATCGGGGTGGAGAAGAGCCCTGCTCCTGCAACGTCGGTCTCGATTTCGATGCCCCTTTTCCGTGCGGCCGGCTCGATAACGGCCGAGAACTGCTCAACTGCCGACCCAACCTCCTGAGGCTCAACATCCCGGCTCGCGTTCTCGCGGACGGCCCGGTCGAAGTACGAGGCGTACGTTCGGAACTGGCGAACGTTTTCGTGGAGATCGGCCGAGGTCGCCGCGTGGCGAGTCCCCACGAGCCCCTCTGCGAGCATCCGTGCGTCGGAGACGACGGCCGGGAGGAGATGGCGGATCTCGTGGGTGAACTCGCCGATCACGATCCCGAGGCTCGCGAGGACGCGGAGCATTCCGAGCTCGTTGAGAAGATCCGCCTTCGCACGGGCGAGCTCTGCAACCCCTCGGGCAATCTCGTCGGCTTGGTCCTTGGCTTCCGCGCTCCCTGCGGTCCCTTGCAAGAGGAGCCGGGTAGCCTCGATGATCCGGTCCTCGGGGGGGCGCTCTATCTGTTGCTCACGACCTGGTGCAATGCGTTTTTTGTCTCTTGCTTCCGCAATCCTGAACACCGCCGCCCGGATCACCCTGAAGGCAAACGAACTTAGCTCTTCGAACGCCACGTTTTCAAGGAGCCCTTCCCGGCTCGCCGTCTCCTCAAACAGGTCACCCTCAGGGTCAGAGAGTTCGACGATCCCGTAAAAGTTGAGGTTGCTGAATGGAGGTAGAACACTTCGTTTTGCCTCCGCATAATCGTTTCCTAGCCAGTCATTGCTGGGCTCGCCATATGGGGCAACTCTGAAGCCATTTCGGTAGACCCGTATACCCCCCTGAATTCTCAGCCATTCACGAATCGTCTTATCGCTCGCTCTGGGAATGAGTCCTGCTTGAGTGATATAGTAGTACGCGCGAAAATCGACGTCCCGGAGCTGTTCGAAAGGAGTTGTCGGGTCCTTGGGTTCCTTTCCGATGGGGACAAGGGCGGTATCAGCCTCGGGGAACTGACGGGACGACAGAGACCACCGACCCCGGCCGTCAGCGTCGACGCTCCCTCGAATCTCGGCGAGGGCGAGGTCGAGAAACTGCCCTTGCTCGTCAGCGATCGTCTGAACGTCGGCGTCCGTGCTCCGGAAAAAATGCGGCTGGAAGCCTGGGTCCGCCTCTGACCTCTGCTTTGCGATCTGGGAGAGAGCCTTGAGTGGAAAAGGCTGGAGCAGATCGCTCACATACCGGAACGCCCTCCGGATGGTCGCGTCGGTCCATCCGTCGCGGAGGTCTTCGATGACCAGTGTGGTCCCCTCCGGCCGCGTCTTGTCTACCTCGTCGACGCGACTGGAGACGGCGGACAGCTCTTGGCCCCCCTTGAAGTCGTCCCAGTCGATGCGCACACGGAGTGCGTGGGGGGAGGAGAGAGTCTGAGTCGTTACCTCGAACCGAGCTCCCAGCCGTTGGACGGCGAACCGCCCGATCCCCTTCCGCCCGGCGCGCTGCCGCTTGTAGCGGGGAGAGACGGGCTCCCGCACCTTCAGCGTCGACGACAGACGCATGAACCCCTCGACGAGCGTCGCCCGTGTCATCCCGGTCCCGTTGTCCGTGATCTCCAGACGACCTCCAGGGCCGTCAGCGTCCTCGAACAGCACGTCCACGCGCGTCGCGTCCGCGTCGTAGGCGTTCTTGACCAGTTCTGCGAGCGCAGTCTCTTTCCGCGAGACCAACTCGGTCCCGAGCCTGCTCACCAGGCCGGCGTCTGCGAAGAACCGGACGTTGTCGGGGTCGAGCTTCGCGAGCTCCGCCGAGAGCGCGAGGACCTGGGAGTAGTCGGGCGGGCTAGCCGTGAGCACGTCCTGAAGCTCCAAGCGGAGCTCCTCCGCGCGCGAGACGCTGTCGTTGGTCATAGGTTCGGAACGCCCGGTTCGGGACGGCCGGGCTGCCGACGACGCCTCGCGGCGTCGAGGGCTGCCCCCAATACCACGCGGACCTCCGACCGTGCGTCCTCCGAGAGCGTCGTCAGCGTGAAGGCGTCCGCGATCGAGAGCGCAGCATTGGGGTCGCCGTCGCGCAGAGCGTCGTCCGCGTCTTGAAAGGCTCGATCTGGGTCCGAATTCGCTGCGTTCGCCGGAAGTACAAGCCGGACTCTACGGGCCTCAGAAGGCTCGTGCTTGAGTACCCCCGCTCCGTAGCTCCGGCCCTGTAGCTCGCCCGAGAGCTGACTGAACGTGCTGAGAATCGAGACGGAGCACGTCCGTCTCCACGATTCCGCACTCAGCGCCCGCCCGCCCCCGGAGAGCGGGAACGGGAGATCTGCACTGCCGCGGTCGCTCGACATCTCCCCCTTGAAGTAGACCCGGTGGATCGTGTTCGTCGACGTCGTCCCGGCCTCATTCAGGATCAGGCGTGGACCGTGCTGGTACATGTAGGGAAAGAACGCGTCGGGGTCGCGGCCGTCGTCCGGACGGTGCCACAGTGCTCGCTTCTTGAACGTCTTGTTGGTTGCTTTTTTGTCTGCCGGGAACGTGTCGAGGTACCGCCGAATGGTGGAGTTGGCCCGCTTCATATCCAGGTGGTCCGTGTCCACGAGAAGGAGCCACCGGCCAGCTGCCCGGGCCGAGGCGAGGTCCCCCTTGCGCAACGCAGCCCCTGGAGCCATCGCGAACTTGGCGAGGATGGGGCGGAGGGCGGTTTCTGGGAGCCCGTGCTTTCTTGCTGTAGCCTCGTCAATCACGAAGAAGGGGTTTGCCCCGGTCACGATCCCGATCCGAACGTCCGCGACGTCGCCGAGGTTGACCACCCGGCCGGCCCCTTCCACCGCGCCAATCGCGCCCTCCGCCGCATCGGTCATCATGAGCGCGCTCGCGCGGCCGTCGAACACCCTCGCTTCGCCCTCGCCCCTCGACCAGGCGGCGACGGCTTTTCCGAGGTCGGTGAGCGTTTCCGAGAAGGCCAACGCGACCTCTCCGGCAGCACCGCCAACTGTACGGTGGCCTTCGGCCAAGACGACGACGGTTGCCTCTTCTGTCCCCTCCGAAAGAAAGAGACGCTGGCCAAGTTGGACGACCAAGCAGCGGTCAAACCGGTCGGCGAGGTGCTCCCGTACGCGGGCGGCGTACTCCGCGTAGAGGAAACTGCTTGGGAGGATCCATGCCATCCGGCCTCCTGGCTTTAGAAAGACCGTCGAGTAGAGGAGAAAATATGCCCACAGACTCGCTTTGGGGCTGATCGATAGGTTGGCTCGGACAAGGGCCTCATCAGCCGTTGCTCGTTGCGCCTCATCCATCGTGTGGTAAGACACGTAAGGAGGGTTTCCAACGATGGAGTCGAAAGCTCCACCTTCGAAGTCAGCTGGCGCTACTCCGAGAAAGTCCCCGTGGAGGAACCGTCCATCTCCAGCGGCTCGCCCGAACTTTGGCAGGAGGTACTGCGAGAAGGCATCGCTGTCAACGTCGCACCCGTAGAGGTGGTCCAGCGGGGTAGCTGCGCCGAGTTCTTTTAAGCGCGTCTCGGCGGCTTCCAGAAAGCCGCACGCCCCGAAGCTGGGCTCGAGGACCCTGTCGTCGCCCGAGCGGATCGCCCACTCACACAGAATGTGCGCGGCGCCACTCGGGGTGTAGTAGATGCCCAGACGCTTCCGGTCGCGGTCCTCCGGCATCTCCGTCTTTGCCGCCTCCGCGAGTTTCGGGAGGCCCCAGCCCACTCCAAGGCCATCCCCTACCGGCTCCCCGAGCACGCTGTCCATGGTCCCCAGCACCGGGTCCGGGCCGTCGGAGGGAGTTCGATTGAGCGGAGCGTGTTTGGGCATGTCGTGTACGAGAAACTTCTTCGACTACAGATCGGCCAAGTCAAACGACGGGGCAAGGGGGTCGACGAACGTGACCCCTTCGACCGTCGAGCCCGCCGCGAAATCCTCGCTCAGCACGAACGGGAGCTGGTTCAGCCTCGCCGCCGCCCAGATCTGCGCGTCGTAGTAGGAGAATCCGTGGTCGCGGAGTCCCCGGACGGCCTCCAACACAATGGCCGGAGTCAGTGGGACGACCGGGAACGCTCGCTCGTAGAGCTCCACCTGGCCGTATACCTCGTCGGGCAGGAGCGGCGGCTTGAGTCGTCCCGTCGTGACACGAGCGAACTCGGCGAGCGCCTGCGCCGGGATCGCTGCAGACGGACCAGCCGGCCCCGGCCGCCCAACACGGGCGACGACATCAAGCGCTCGGGCCTGTTTCTGCGGTTCGCTCCCGTCGAAACAGTACACGAGCACGTTGGTGTCGAGGAGGTACTTGGCCGCCATCTAAGGCCGAGCCCCGCGCTCGTAGAGGGCGTCTCGGTCCCAACCACCGTCGAGCCGTCGACCCTCGGCCAGACGGCGGGTGTTCGTGAGCAGGGCATCGAGCGGAGACCCGACGCGCGACGAGGCGCCGGCTTCGTCGCTGAGTGCGGCGTCGAGCGCTCGCCGGACGAGCTCAGCCTCGGACACGCCGAGCTCCTGGCTCCGCCGCTTGAGCGCCCTGTCCTGATCCGGGGTCACGCTGAGCTGCTTTCGGACGAGGCGGGTCGAGGTGGGCATGGGGTGAGGAGGTTGAAGGAAGATACGTCAAGCTTACATCAGGTGTGTCGTCGGAGCCAGGGTGCACGCTCTCCCCGTCCCTCACAGCCCGATTCCAGCGCTCGCGTTGTCGTCGAAGAGGTGCCCCTCGCGGACGTACTCGGCGAGCATCGCCGCGCTCTTGTGCCGTGTCTGCTTCTGGATCGCCCGGTTGGACTTGCCCGCGCGGGCAGCTGTCGTCGCGAACCCTGCCCGCAGCGAGTGCCCCGAGTACAACGCCGGGTCGAGGCCTGCTGCCGCCGTGTGCGCCATGACGGCCTCGGCGACGGCGCTGCCCGTCATGGCAGTCGTCCTGAGGCGACCCCAGCGGTCGACTTTTCGGAAGACGAGACGGGCCTCGAAAGAAGACCGGTTCTGCGCCGAGCCGGTCTCACGTACCGCTGCAGGTTTCCAGAGTCATCGCAGACGGGTGTCCGATCAGAATGCTCGCAAGCCTTTCTTCCTCCACGCTTGCGTCGTCGTCGTCGGGCTCTCGGCCGAGCCGCCTCACCACGCCTAGCTCTACTGTGCCGACTGGGACGGTGGCGATGACCTCCACCCATTCGTCGTGAGTGCTCTCGTGCGCTTCACCGCCGACATGCTCGTCTACACGAGCGGGAGGGGCCCGCCAGCGAGACGCGCGCCGCGACGTCGCCCTACGTCGACCGGGTGACGCGTGGCTGACGAGCAACGCAGGTAGATTTGCCCGGCTCCACTCGACGCTCAAACCGCTTGAGCGAGTTCCTCGGCGCGCGGCACAGAGACGCCAGGCGCGCTCAGGTCGCAGCTTCCTCGATTCCTACATTCAGATCCGTCCGGCGAGCATCGGCACGCGCACTCAATGATCCTACCTGGGCTGCTGGAGAAAATGGCCGAGGGACTGGCAAAGAAGGCAGCGCTAGGAGCCGTGAGTGCTGTGCTGGGTCCGGTAGCAGATAACCACCGCAAAGACGCAGTGGGTGCGTTCGACGCCGCGGCCGCGGCGTTCTTCCAACGGTACGGCGACGAGTTCGGCACGCCGGCCGCCTCGTTCCTGGCGTCGGAAGCCAACCTCGATGCCGTGTTGCGCTCGACGCTTCCGACTGGTCGGCCGCTCTCCGTTGCTCAGCTTAACCGGGAGGCGTTCGCTGACGCGCCCGCCGTTCCGGAGGCGGCAGCCGCGCTCTTCGTCGCCCAGTTCTTGACCGAGGTAGAGCGTCGCCCGGTTCTCTCGGCGGTCCTCGCGCAGCAGCGTCGTAGCGATGTCGCCGGTGAGAACTGGGAGCGGCTGATCGACCGTGTGGAAAGTCTCACGACGGCAGCTGACGACGGCCCTGCCACGGACGACCTACGCCCCGTCGACCGAGAGCGGTGGATGCGGTACCTCCGCCGCCTCGCTGACCGCATCCGGCCGCGCGTTGTCGGCGTTCATCTGGACGTCTACGCCAGCCCTACCAGCAACGCCGACGCCTCCCTGGACGCGGGCTCGGCTTCGGCCAGACGCAGGCCCATGGCCAGCTTTGTTCGAGACCATCCGGCTCTCCTTCTTTTGGCCCCACCAGGTGCTGGGAAGTCCAACGCGGCTCTCGCGCTCCTCTACGACCGAGCGCTCGACCTCGCCGCCGGTCCGCTCGGACAGGACGGCGCAACCGTCCGAGGTATCCCTGTCTTCGTCGAGCCCGGACCGGGAACGCTCCTCGCGCGCATTGCCGGGGCGCTCCACTCGGGGGGCATCGCAGGGCGTCCGCTCACGGAAGGATGGGTCAGGCAGGCCCTCGCGGCCGGCGCACTCTGGGTCGTCGTCGACGACGCCCACCGGTTCGCTGACCCTCGCGAGCTCGACGACGTCGCGTCCTACGTGCCCGAGTCCTCGCTCCTCGCTCTGGGCCGTTCCGTCCCTGCGCTGCGTGCGTGCAACCTTCCACAGGCCGAGATTGCTCCCCTCACGGACGGTCAGCAGGAGGCCGTCCTGCTTGCGCACCTGCCGCCGGGTGCGGACGTGTGGGCGCCCCGCCGAACCCTTCACGCACTCCGTGGAGCCGGCGCGGTGGCCGAGCGGCCCCAGACCCTTCTCCTTGCCGCTCTCGCAGAGTCGGACGGTGCCCACGGAAGTCTCGCCGACCGGCGCTCGGTGTTCGAGCGCGCTTTCCACGCGCGCATGCGCCAGGAGGCCCCCCGAGGCGACGGCATCGGAGACCCGGCCGTTCTCGAACGCGTCCTCGGTGCCGTCGCCCTCCACACGATCGCCGACAGAGATCTCGGATATCGGTTTGGCGAGCTGGACGCCCGAGCGCCTATCGCCCGAACTCTCGCGGTCCTGAAAGCAGAGGGTGTCGACGCCTCGGTCGATCTTGTTCTCGGAGTCCTCCGCGAACGCCACCTCATCACCGACAAGTCGGACGGCCGGCTCGGGTTCGAGCACGACCAGTGGCACGAGTACTTCGCCGCCGCCGAGGTCGTCCGGACCCGTTCGGCGCTCTCCGTCATCCCGTCCCGCGATTCTCGCCGGGAGGTAGCTCGGTTCGTCGCGACGGCCCCTGTTTCCAACGGCGACGAAGGCACGGCCTTCCAGTGGTCGTTCTGGCACGACCTCATTCTCGATGACCTCGAAGGGGCGGTCCTTTGCTCAAAGGCAGCCAAGGCTTTCATCCGGGAGGAGGGCTCCGCCGATTCGAGCCTGCTGTCTTCAGCCGAGCAGATGTCGGCCTACCGCGGCTTCCTTCACACCTACACGGGGATTCTCAGCCAGCATGTTCCTCGTCTAAGACTTGTTCTGCCGCCCCGAACCGAAGGGCAGATCGGCCTGCGCGTGTTCGACCGGGCCGGCGCTCCGGAGGTCACCACCTTCAAGCTCCTTTCCCTTGTCGCACTGGACGAGAATGGAAGTGCCCCGGACGTCCAGTTCGCAGATGGGCACCCGTCCACGCACCAAGTACCCGGAGCGAGCCGCCCCAACCAGGCGTTCTCGGTCGGTGGCTTTCCCTCGCGCGCGCCGGCCCCGGCCCTCGTCGCGCTCCATCGCGCCTCCCGGGGCGTCCTGGACGCGCTGCGTGACAGGGCGCTCTGGGAGCCCGACGCTCTCCTGTGTGAGAGAGCGTTCTACGAGGCCGCTGCGCTCGCCGCGTCCGTCTCGACGGCTGCTAGCACGGTCGTCCCGGCCGAGATCGTCGTATCGGACGTGCTTCAGCGTTTGCTCGAGGAGGGTATCTCCCCGGTCGCGGTGCCGCCCCGGAGAGGGGCGCAGTGGAAGAGCTCCGAGCACCTCGCGTACGACCCTTACGGCCCCCCTCCGCACACGCTGACCGTCACCGGATGGCGTCGGACGCTCGCCGAGATGGAGGCGAGGGGGATGGACGCCAGTGTGCTCCGCCCACCCGTGGTCCCCCCGATCGAGACGGTCTTCGGCTCGCGTGGACCCTACTCCAAGGCTGATCTCGACACGCTCACCCGGTGGTCTGTCGGCTTCTTCGAACTCGTCTACCAGACGGTCCACGCTTTTATAGAGGCCAATTTCCCGACAACCTCTGGCGCGTTGCACACGTTCCGTCTGTTCCCGGCCACCGTCGTTCTCGTTCCACTTCCGGATCCGCTTGGGTCTGGCTCTGGTCGGACGACGGTCCTCGGCGAGGTATGGGTCTGGCCAACCTCCGAGGCCGGGGCACCCCTCGTGCGGGTACACGCCGCGACGCCAGCTACGGATGTCGCGGCGCAGGCCGCCGCAGCCGGTCGAGGATCGAGCGCCTCCATCTGGAACGTTCCGGCAGGGCGCTCGATGCCGCTCTACGACGCGGTGTACGACGTAGTCGAGCGCGAGATCGAGTCGTTCCTAAGGCCCTGACCCGTGCGGGCTCGCTCTCAGTCCGCTCCTCAGAGACACCGGTTCAGGCTCACACCTCGACGACGACCGGATTCTTGGCGGACGGGTCCAGAACTCGGACGCCACGCCCCCTGAAGTCCTTCACGTTCCGGGTGACCAGGACGAGTCCGAGGACGCGAGCCGTCGCGGCAAACGCCATATCGTCGTGGTTCTTTCCCTTGACCCCCACGAGCCGCCCCCACTCCTTGCTAACAGCAGCATTCACCTCGATCACCCGTCCGGAGTAAGCGGCGAGGAGGCCCTCCATGCCCAAGGCGATCTCCGCCGCAGCCTCCGGCTTCGTCTTCTCCAGCTTCGCAACCCCACTCTCGACCTCTCGGATGGTCATCACGCTCAACCGGACAGCGTCGTCGTCGACGCTCTCCAGCCATGCGCGTACGTTCTTGTGACCCCTGAGTCCCTTCTGGATCTCGCTAAAGACGTTGGTGTCGAGAAGGTAGAGCAGAGTCGGAGGGGTGGCGTGTGCTCCTATTATGGCGCGGAGGTGGGATCCCCTTCCACAGGGGGGACGGGCGAGCTCAGAGCCGGACCTCCCGTGGGCCACTCTCGGCCGCAGCCTCCCCAAACACCTCGTCGGGCAGCGCAAGCTCGCTCAGCATCTGCTTCATGCTACGGGCTGGGTAAGGACGCCCTCGTTTCGGGTACACAGCGGCGTACGCAACCGCCGTCTCGATGGCCGTGCGTGGGAGGGAGGGGTAAGCCCGGCAGGCCGCCTCGACCCCGCCGTCGGTAGCTAGCGCCGCCACGACGTGGACGGGTACCGCCGTCCCTTTCACGACGGGGTCTCCGTCGGTGCCTTCCTCCACGCGGCCCTTTAACTGGTTGAGCTCGGCGAACCGGCGCTCAATCTCTAAGTCCACCTTTCGGACGTCGACGACGAAGGGGCCGAGCGTGGCCTTGCCGTCTTGTGGGTGCTGGACGGCCTCGTACAACAGTCGCCGGCCGGCCAGTGTCAAGGCATTCTCCTGACTACGGAGGGTGCTGAAGAACCGCAGTTCGGAATGCCCGAGGACGCGCGTCTTGCGCCCCGCTACCGTCTGAGTCTGGTTTGGCACGACGCCGCCGTCGACGGCGCGCTCGACGGCCAGTAGAGTACTGTCGGCCACGAAGGCCGCCTCGCGAGGAGTCAGGGTCATCGCTCTATTGGGTGGGTCGAGGGTTAATCGTCCAGACGGGCGGATGTATTATACGGGTCCAGGAATTAGTTTCCAACCCTCGGCTGACAGGGCCGCGCCGCCCTGACGAAGTCTCCTCTGCTCACCTCTCCTATGCCCGACGTCTTCCTGCAGGGTCTCTTGAACGAGGGCCACCTCCGCGACATCGGGGGGGAGACGGCGCGGTTCGACGCGCTCACCAGCGCAGTTCAGGATCTCTCCACTCGGCTCGTCACAGGCGAGGGACGCGGGGATGTGGTTCCGCTCGTGCTCGTCGGGCTGGACGAGAAAGTAGTTGCGACGGACCCTGTCTTTGCACAGGTCGAGGCGGCTATCGTAGCCCACTGGTCCACGTACGGGAACGTCTTCCACGGAGACCGCCCACGTCAACTCCTCCGCATGGTGGCGCTCGCTGCTGTTCACGCCGCAGCCGAGTCCGACGACCGAGTCGCGGCGGCGGCGTGGTACACCGCCTCGAACTGGCTGGAACTCTCTCCGCAGGGAAGCCGCCACGTTACCGACTTCGCTCTGAGCCTCGGTGCAAAAGCAGAAACAAGAGCCATTGAGGTGTGGGCACGCCCGAAAACAGATCCTTCCTTTCGTATGCCCGCGCGCGCGAGCGCGCAGGCAGCCACAGTCGAGAGGTTTACACTGACAAAGAAGCCGACTTCCGACGCCGTCCTGAAAGCCCTGAGTGAAGACGTTGCTCAGCTCCAGCTCACAGACTCGCGTATGGGCACGAGCAACGACCCGAGCGCCTGGGTAAAGTCAGCCGCACCGGAGCTGGCCGCCGCGATCCTGTCCGCCGTGGAGAGCGGAAGCGGGGTCGTGATCGATCGGATCAACGAGGCGGGGATGCTCTCAGCCGAGGGCATCAAGGACTTCGCTGAGGACGTAGGCAACCGGGTTCGGGAGGCCCTCGCCGATGCCCAACGCGCATCAGCGGGCCGCGAACTCCGGTCAGAGCTGCTCTGGTGGAGGCAGGCCCTCTATTCTCCGTCGCTCCGACTCAGCTACCGCGCCCTGGACCCCGGCCTCGCGGCCCTCGCAATGGCTGTCGACCTCCACACGCTCGTTCCCGACTTCACGCCGCACAGTCTTGAGTTCGTGCTCCGGGAGGCTGTCCGAGCGTGCGAGTTCGAAGGTGACCTCTCTCTTGCAGGGCTCGTCGACCAAGCGCGAGCCCACCGGGACGTGTGGGCGGGGACTTACCAGGCCGTGTTGTCCAGCGAGGTCCGCCGGACCCCCGCTCTCACGGCTGCGCTCAGCGACACCGGGAGACCTTCAGAGTGGCTTGGTCCCGCTGCGGCCGATGTTCGGGCCATTCAGGACGTCGCCGTGTGGGCTTTCCGGGAGCTTCAAGCCGCACGTCTCGTCGCCCACGCCTGATGTCGGACGCCAACGCACCGCTCACGGGGTGCCCGGAAGAGCACTGCCGGTTCCCGAGCCTCCCCTGCGTGCGGGGAATCGACCCGGCGAACGCCTGCCCGGCACTCAGGGGAGCCGCGCCGAGTGCCGAGCCCTCACCGTCTCGACCCCACAGCGACTTGCCGTGGTCCGGGGCTGCGCTCGGGAGCGCCGACCTGTCGATCCTCACTGCCTTCCGACGGCCCCGCATTGTCGGGCTCGTTGGCTTGGAGAACTCCGGTAAGACGACTGTCCTCGCAACGCTCTACCTGCTTCTGGGCCGCGGCTTCGAGCTCGCAGACCGCACGTTCGCTGGATCGGTCACGCTCCAAGGATGGGAAGCCCTCGCGTCGGCGATGCGACTGCCTCCGTCTGGGTCGGGTGTGGGCTTCCCGGACCACACGACGAGCACGGACCGGCAGCCTGGCCTTCTCCACCTCGCGTTTCGCCGCTCCGACGGAAGCCGAGAGGACGTTCTCTTCGCGGACGCCCCAGGCGAGTGGTTCCGCGAGTGGGCCGACAAGACGGACTCGCCGACCGCGGCTGGAGCGCGGTGGCTCGCGCAGCACGCGGATGTCTTTGCCGTTCTGACAGACAGCGAGGCGCTCGCGGGGAGCGACCGTGGACCCTACCGCGCTCAGCAGACCCGTTTAATCCGGCGGACCGGGGAGGCGGCGGCCGGGAGGCTGGTCGTGGCCGTCTGGGCAAAGGCCGATGTAAACGTCCCTGGGGCGATCCGAGGTCAACTCGTCCAGCAAATCGCCCATTCCCTGCCGGACAGCCCCGTGGTTGACAACACGGCTCGCCCCACAAGCTGGGATCCAACGTCCGCCTCGCGCTTCCTGAGTCTCTTTGAGGCGCTCCTCGCGTCCGCTCCTGCTCTGCCCAAGCAACTGAATGTGCCAGTCGTCCGGCACAACGATCCTCTCCTCGCGTTCCGCGGCTCTCCAGACTCCCGATGAGCGAACCTGCCGGTCCGGCCCGCAACGTCCTCATCTTCGGCGGCGCGAACACAGGAAAATCAGCTTACATCTTCCAGCTCTACGGCAGGCTTAACGCCGGGCACGCGCGGCTGAAACTTAGGTACCAGCCCGACGACCTCTCCCTGATCGTGGTCGGATACGACCGGCTGAGCGCCGGACTTCCCCCGGAGCACACAACTTCCGGCGCCAGCGCCGCCGTCATTCTCCCAGTCCTAGGTCCAGACGGAGAGCCCTTCGACGTGCTCTACCCCGACTATGCTGGAGAGCAGGTCGACGATATGGTCGACAAGCGGCAGATCTCGACGGAGTGGAAGGCGAGGGTCCAGAGTGCACCGACGTGGCTCGTCTTCCTCCGGCTTGACCACTTGCACGATCCCAAGGACGTCGTGACGACTCCCCTTGAGCCGGGCATACCTTCGGCCACGGCGACCACCGGCGAGGCCAATGGTAGCCCAGCGCAGGGAGCACTCGGTGACCAAGCGAGGACCGTCGAGGCGCTTCAACTCCTCCTCCACGTCGGGGGAGGCGGAGCATCCGAGCCCGTTCGTCGCCCGACTCTCGCCGTGGTCCTGTCGTGCTGGGACGAACTCGCCGTCGACGAAGGCGTGACGCCCCAGTCCGTCCTACGCGAGCGCCTCCCTCTCGTCGACGCTTTCGTCCGGGCCAACTGGCACCCCGACGCCACCGTGACCTACGGACTCTCCGCTCAAGGAAAGCCGCTGACGTCAGGTGCGCCCGACGACGAGTTCATTGACCGGGGACCCGAGGCGATGGGGTACGTCGTCGAGCCCGACGGCAGGCGCGATCCCGACCTCACGCGTCCTCTCTTCGACGCGCTGAACCGGACAGCCGCGGCGGCATGAGCACAGTGCATCAAGCCCTGTTCGGCGACTCCAAGGGGCGTCATGCCGTCCTCTCGTGTAGCCGGGAGAAGGACGCCGTGGTCGAGGCGGTCCGGGCGCGGTCGGACCTCGCGCCGGACCGCCCCGCGCACGTGGTCTGGACGCCCTACGTTACCGGTGTTCGGATTAACGACGCCTACGTCGTCATGCGGACGGCACCAGACCCCGAAGCGTCTCGGCCAGGCATGGTCCTGACGCATGCGGCGTTCATGGCCGTTGAGGAGGCCAAAGTGCTAGACGACATCGGGTCGCTGCTCGCGGTCCTTCCAGCCGTACCCACACGGGATGCTGTGCTTGAGCCCACGGGGCTACATGCCGCCCCGCCGTCACTCGAATTAGCGCCCGAGATCCTTGAAGCTCTTCTAGGCGCCGTCCTGTCGGGCAGCTCCCCGCAGCTCGTTGGGTGGATTGGCCCTGCCGGGTTCGAGCGAGCTGCGCGAACGGTCTGGAGAGTGATGGCGCCTGAAGAGAGATCCACGTTCTCCTTTAGCTTCGCGTTCAACCCTCGAAGCACGCTTACTGGCTCGTCACCGGGTGTGGCCTTGGTGCAGATGCCACGGGCCGTCAGGGACCGATGGACGTCCGAAACTGTGATCGATCCAGAGAATCCTCACGTGAAGACTCCCTCGGCGGCGGTCGCTGCCCTCCTCGGTCGACCCGGAGGGGAGGGGATACGCGCGGCGATGGACGCCGTTGGTTTGAGCCACCCAGCTCTTGGCGACTATGCCCTGCTGGAGAGCGTGGCCCGCGACCTCACGGAGTTCGTTCAGGGCGCGTCCCCCCCGGCCGCTGTCCGGAACCTCGCCCACGCACTCGGCAAGCTGGCCCCGTCGCCCGACCAGGCCACACGCCTCAAGGCTGACGTCGCATTTACCCTTGCAGAGGGGGCAGGCGTGGCGGGCGATCTCCTCGGGCTTCGAAACCTAGACCTCTCACCGTTTCAGGATGGCCGCAAAGTCCTCGCCCGAGCCGCGGAAACTTGGGTCGCCGCGGCGCTCGCTGGAGATGCCGCTCGAGCGGCGGCCGACGCCGACGTCCTGACAAAGGCGCTCCACCCAGATGCCCCCCAGCCGTGGGCCCCGGTCGTGTTGGGCGCCTTGAAAAAGCAGCTGGGCAGGTGGAAGGCTCCGTACGCAAGGGTCGTCTGGCGCTGGTGGGAGGCCGACAAGGATCTTGTCCGGTTCGTTCTTGACCAGTCCCGCCCCGCCCGTTCCGTCGAACGGGATATCGTGGCACATGCTCCTCACCCAATCCCGCATCCGGAACTCCTCCTGGGGCTTGCTCTGCCTCGCGAGATGCTCCTGCTCTACACGTACGCGCACTTCGCCACGGCTTCGCCCGCTGAGGCATTCGCCGCCCTGCTCAGAGCAGACCCGGCCGGCACACGGCACGACGCATTCGAGCACGTGGCTGCGCAAGTCGACCCAGGGCTGACTGTGCTCGCGGCAGTGTCGGCCCCGGGAGTCAAGGTCCTCGTTGACCTCGCCGGCGCAGCGGTCATGCGGACCCCGCGGTCGCTCAATGGCCTAGACGCGTCGGTGCATGGGTGGCGGGCTGTCTGGGCGAGTGCAGTCCGTCAGGGCGCCGAGGTCTGGCGAGGCGTCGACGACGCAGAAGTCCAACGTGACGCACTCTTCCAGCACGGCGACGAACCGGCTCTCACCTTGCTGTCGGCCACCGCGGACACACCTCTGGCAAACATTCTGGATCATCCGGAACGCCGGCATATTTGGGCATCTATCCCGACAAACCTTCGAGGACGATTCATTGACGCGACGGCTCGAGCGTGGACAGCGAGGTTACAGTCTGGTGGGAACCCCGAGTGGGATCTCGAACCGGAACTCGCGGGGGTCGTCTTCGACACGGCCCACAACGCAGTTCTGTTCGATCCCGTCAACCCTGGTGCGGTCCGCCTAGCCGTCGAAGCGTTTGGGCGGTCTCCTATCCTTGATCAATCCAACTTCGTCGACTGGATCGAGCGGCTCGCGAGGGGTCCGAGCCTCACGAAGTCGGACGCTGTCCTCCTCGGGTCTCTTGTCGCACAGAACGGCTGGGAGCGAGCAGCGAGTGTCATCTACGCCAAGGCGGAGTGGAGCCGCCCAGACTTCTGGGACGCTGTCGCTCAGTTCAAGCCTCTGCTGAGCTTCATGCAGTGGGGCTTCTTTCAGCTTAGGAGCGGAAAACACCAAGTTCACGAAGGAGACTGGTGGTCGATGTTAGAGGAGGTCGCCGTCGACCTCCTCCCGTCTCCTCCAGAGCTCGAGTACGTCTGGGAGAAGGCGGGGGGGAAAACCGCCGATCTCCAATCCTCCGGAACAGGGCGGAGCCGGGCTCAACACGCCGTCGCGCTCGTCAAGAAAGGAAAGGGGGTAGGACCTCGCAGGTTTCTCAACGCACTCAAAAAAGAATATCCATCTAACAATAGTCTGAAAATTATCGATCAGATCGGGCGAACGGTTGGCGTTTTTCGCCGGTCTGACTGATAAACAGACGCCTATACGCATGTCCGACTCGCTTCCTGCTCAGGCCGTCATCCTGACGGCTCTCGACGTCGAATACGCCGCCGTCCGTAGCCACCTAGATCGTCTCCTCCGCGTCTCTCACAAAGGCACTCAGTACGAGGTTGGACGGCTTGGTACGGACGGTCTTGGAGTTGCCATCGTCGAGATTGGGCCAGGCAACGTGGGCGCGGCCTTTGAAGCCGAGCGTGCGATCTCACGGTTCCAGCCCAATCTCCTCCTCTTCGTTGGGGTCGCGGGTAGCCTGAAGGACGCGCAGATTGGGGACGTGGTCGCCGGAACCAAGGTGTACGGATACGACACGGGTAAGGACGACGAGGTGCTGCTCTCCCGCCCAGACATCGCCATGTCGTCCTACCCGCTGGAGCAGCTCGCTCGTGTAGTCCGGCAGGAGGCCCATTGGCTCTCCCGTCGTCCTGTGACCAGGTTTGACCCGCGAGACTCGTTCGACGCGTTCGTCGGCCCAATCGCGGCTGGCGAGAAAGTCGTCGCGAGCACCTCCTCTGCTACCTACACCTTGATCCGCGAACGCCTGAACGATGCCCTCGCCGTCGAGATGGAGGCGATCGGAATGCTCCGGGCAGCGAGAGCTAACGATAACCTCGATGCCATGGTGATTAGGGGTATATCAGACCTCGTGGATGGGAAGGCAGGGTCCGATGCCTCCGGCTCGCAAGTCGTTGCATCGGCGAGCGCGGCCGCGTTCGCAGTAGAGCTCATTCAGAAGTGGGCTTTGACTCGCGAAACCCACCCGGCCGCTGCCTACTCGGCTATTGGTACTACCGGCGGCGTTTTCCCGCGAGCTCTCGCCTCGAACTACTGGCTCGAGTTAGAACGGGTTGGTACGTCGCTCTACCCCAGGGGACCCCAGCACGACGACCTTTGGTCCAGATCGGGGGGAGATGTTGGCTCCCTCGACTTCACCGGAAGCGGACGCGCTATGTGGCACCGGGCAATCCAAAAGCTTCAGAACGGAGGGGGAGGCACGACGGCGTCGCGGCTCATTACTGTGATGCGAAGCGAGTACCCCAATCACCTCGACGTCAAGGCTCTCAGTGACTCTTTCATGGGCAGGTGATAGTCAAAGCTAAAAGGAGGTCGTAGTGGTCATGATGAGTCGTCAGCGGACCAGAGATAGGTGAGTTGGACACGGCCCCGCGATCCCCCTGATGAGGATGTCCTCATTTAGTCGCGACACCGGAAGCATCGCCCGAGAAGCGAAAGGCGAAGATCTGCTCATAGGCCGATGCCCGCACTCGCGTTGTCGTCGAATAGACGTCCCTCGCGAACGTACTCGGCGAGCATCGCCGCGCTCTTGTGCCGGGTCTGCTTCTGGATGGCCCGGTCCGGCTTGCCGGCGCGGGCGGCCGTCGTGGCGAACCCCGCCCGGAGCGAGTGCCCCGAATACAGCGCCGGGTCGAGACCCGCGGCTGCGGCGTACGCCTTGACGACCTCGGCGACGGCGCGGCCCGTCACGGCGGTTGTGCCGAGGCGCCCCCAGCGGTCGACCTTGCGGAAGACGGGGCCGGAGAGGGGGGAGGCGCGGTTCTGCGCTGCGAGCGCTGCACCGCCAGCCGCGACGTACGACCGTAGCGCGCGGACGGGGCACGTCTCGGTCCGGTCCCCGTAGGCCACGCCGACGACCTGCCCAGCCCCGGCCTGGTCGGACTTGCTTCGCGGGATGAGCAGCCGCAGCCCGTCAGGTGTGTACGAGACGTGCTCAGTTCGGACCGCTGCGAGCTCGCTCCGCCGCAGCGCCGCGGCAAATCCCACGAGGAGCATCGCCTTATCGCGCCGCGCCCGGAGCGCCGCGCCCGGGGACAGTTCGCCTTCGACCGAGTCGCCTACCTGCATGAGCATCTCGTCGCACACGCGGGCCATCGCGACGACGTCGGAGGCCAGGGCCGGGGCCACTTTGTGGCGCGCTGTGCCGAGCGTCCGCGTAACGCCCGCCCACACGGAATGCAAAGGTTCGCGCGAGCGCAGCGCCGGACTTTCGAGCCCGACGAGCTTGTGCGCCTGCGAGACCGCCGTGAGCCGGCGTGCGAGCGTGGCCACCGTGAGCGGCGCCGTCGGACGGCCGCGCTCGTCGGGCGGCCCGGCCTCGGCGCGCGAGGCCACGTACAGCGACACGGTCTCGGGATCGGCCGGCATCGCGCTCAGGCTCCGGCTCTCGCACCACGCGGCGAAGTCTGCCCAGTCCGAGCGGTAGGCGCGGAGCGTGCTCGCGCTCCGTGCGGCACTCGCGAACCGGCGCGCGGCCTCGGCGTCGGCCGAGAGCACGGCCGGCACGCCGGAGCTTGGGGCGAAAGGAACGAGGTCGGGCATGGTCGTCGTAGCTACTCGCCGCCGGCGAAGTCCTCGATGAGCACGGCAACGCCAGGAAAGAGCCGCGCGACCGCCCGGTCGCCCGTCACCAGACGGACGCCCTCGGCCTCGGCGAGCGCGACGTACTCACAGTCGTAGGTCGAGTGCTGCGTCCGGCTGGCGAGCCCGAGCACGGCCGCGGACTCGACGGCCCGCTCGCGTCCGGCAAGGTCCGCCTCTGCTTTCTCGGCGAACCACCGCGCCTGCGCGAGTGTGATCCGGCCGCCGACGAGGTGCTGCCGGAGGACGCTCCGGAACTCGGAGCGCCACAAGGGCGGCACGACCCAACTCGCGTCGCGGCGGCGCACCCGGCGGGCAGCGGGCGTCCGGGCGCTCTGGATCCAGAACGCAGCGATGAGGTCCGCGTCGGCGACGATCACGTGCTCGTCCGGGTGCGCGCCGGGTCGTCAGCATCCGGACCTGCCTCGTCCGGAGGGGCGTCCTCACGGAGGTCATCCTCGTACTTCCGACCGAGCCGCTTGCTGGCCGCCGTCAGGTCTGGCAGCGGCTCGGCAAACCAGGCATCCGCCTCGGCGAGCAGCGCCTCGGTGTCGACGGGCTCCGGGAGGACGGCACGCTCGAGAAGAACCACGACCTCGCCGTTGAGGCTGCGGCGGTTCTGGGCCGCGCGGGCCTTGAGCTCGGCGACGACGGCGGGCGGCAGGTTGCGGACGGTGAGCGTCGGCATAGACGTGCTAGCAGTATGAGTGCAGAACGCCTGCAATGTACGCCAGCGACTGCGCGCGGACGGTCCTTGGCCGGATGCCTGTTATTGCAGTCAACCTCAACACGATCCGGTCCACGCAGAATCGAGAGCGGCGGCACCCGCCCTGTCTAGATCCGATAATGTCCACTTATCGGATGTCAGACGAGGGAGGCCCGGGCCGACTCTGGCCGCTTCGACTTATCTTTGAACTGACTCTATGTCGGTCAGTTTGCGAATGCAATAACGGAATATGTGCTCTCGCTGACGCGCGTGACCTCGCCCCGCCGACGTCACACACTCGCGCGCTCACGCATGACATCCCGGCGGGCCACTTGGAGCACCGACCGGACAGCGATCCCAAGCCCAGCCGTCTCCCCGGACACGACTGCCGTCTCGACCTCGCGCCACCAACCGCTGCCGGCCTGCTGGAGACGCTCGACGGCACCTCGGTCGATGACAAACCGCTCGGCGTCCGCGAGCGCGGCAAAGGCCGCATCCAACCGGCGGTCCTCGGCTTCGGCTGCCCGCTCCTCGGCCGTGCCCAAAGCGGCCGAGGCCACGCGGCTCGCCGGTGCCGGGAACAGCGCCTGCTGGGCCGCCGCGGCCTTCTCGGCCGCGGCCCGCTTCGCGTCGCCCCGCTTGCGGTTCGCCGCCCGGTCGCCCCGCTCGTAGTCCCCGCGGACCGCGGCGACCGTGTACGCCGCGAGGTTCTTGACGGCGTCACCCGAGGCCAGACGGGCCTCGACGAAGTCGAGGTTGCGCTCGACGCGGTCGGCCGCGAACTCGGCCGTGAGGTCAGCCGCCTGCGCCTCGGTCAGGCCGTACTCGCCGAGGCGCATCCGGACGGACGCCCCGACGTCGAGTGCCACCGCGCTCTCAGGCGCAGCCGCATCGCCGCCGCCGTCGAGAACGGCCGCGAGCTCGCCCAGCGGCGAGGCGTCGGAGGCGCGCTCGACCGAGAACCGGAGCGCGACGACGGCGCGCTTCTCGCGCCTCGTCTCCATCGCGATCCGGATGTCGCTATGCGTGTTGACCTGCCCGACCGACGGGACGAGCACCTTCGAGCGAAACCGCTTGTATTCCGAGTACTGCCCGTCGCCGACGCCGAGGAGCCCGCGCCAGTCGTCGAGCCCGATCCAGCCCGTCGTGCCGACCTTGAGAAAGCGGAGGCAGTTTTCGTAGAGCGCGAGCGCCGGACCCGAGCTGAACCGGGTCTGCACGGCGAGGTTGACCCGGGCGTAGATCTGCGGGTTGTAGAGCAGCTCGCGCAGCGGCGCCGGGTATGCGTAACGGCACACGCCCGCCTTGATGCGCGCCGAGGCGAGGAACGACCCGACGCCCCACTCGCGCTGACCGGCCGGGTCGAGCAGATTCCACGTCACCTTGAGGTCGACGAGCGCCTCGAGCGTCCGCTTGAGCGTCTCGTGGTCGTTCGAGTCGTACCCTATCGCGGCCGCGAGGTCGGACACGCGGACCGTATGCTCCTTCACCGAGTCGTCCGGGAGCTCCTCGTAGGCGTTGAGCAGCAGCGCGTTGGCGGCCTTCCGCTGCAGCAGCAGCAGCGCCCCCTTCACGTGGATCGCCCCGACGTGCTTTTTGACCTCGACGTTGTTGCCGGCGATGAGCATACCGAGGGGGCTTCGGTCGAGAACACGAGCAGGGGCTTCCATATAGGCTAACGCCGTCCCCCCTCTCCCGCAACCGTGCTCGCCGGTGAGCCGGTCCGGCCCCGGTGACGCCCGCGTCGACTCAGGACCTGCGACGCGCGCGTGACGCCCTGTTTCACGCGTTTTGTCCTGTAAGTGGGGACCTTTACGACCGGAGGTCTCGCAGCCTTCGTCCTGTAAGTGGGGACCTTTCATCCCGTAGATGGGGACCTTTGGGACCGTCTCCGGCTGAAATCGGCTCTGGGACTCTGGAAACGGCTGATTCGGCCCTCGCGGGGCGTCTGGCCCGCTCCGTCCTGTAAACGGGGACCTTTCATCCTGTAAGTGGGGACCTCTCATCCCGTAGACGGGGACCTTTCGTCCTGTAAACGGGGACCTCTGTGGCTGCATCGTGTTGGGGGCCAACGGGATACGGGAGCTAAACGTATTAAACTCTTCTAAACGTTCTAAACGACGACGAGGGCGCGTCGCGTCGTAGGAATCCCTGTCGGGAAGGGGAAAGACAGCCGAGGAGACCACACGGGAGAGCGCAGCTTCGCAGCGGCCCGGCTCACCTCACCGGGTTTTTGTCCGGACACGAGCACCAGGTGTTGCCACGACCCTGGCCCACTGAGCCGCCGCAACGCAGCCTTGCGCTCTCGGGGTAAACGTGTCATGACGCCAGGCCCGGAGATGCTCAACTCGAACTGCGATCCAGCAGTCAGCCCAACCTGTGGATCTTGCCTCCCTGCACCGGCAGTGCGACCCGGAAGAGCGCAGGTCTGGCAAACCGTCGACCGGCGACTACGGAGCGGCATACACCTCGCCGTGGTCGCCGCGGCGGTGGCGTTCCCGGCCCTCGGGACGCCGGGCTCCGAGACCGCCCACTTCGCGGCCGCGCAGGCGGGACACGGTGCGGCTCGAGCCCCCTCGGATGACGACCGGCCAGCACTCGCCTCGGGCTTGAGACAGCAGAGACCGGTTGTGCTAACGACCAGGCAGTCTGAACGAGATGCAGGCACCCGGCGGGTCCTGCTCGTCGCAGCCGGCAGCCCGGTCATACGGCCAGTCCCCGGCCGCGTGACGTCGCCGTTCGGATGGCGGGTCCACCCCGTCACAGGCAAGCGGCGGCACCACAACGGGCTCGACCTCGCCGCACCGCTCGGGACGACCGTCCGGGCCGCCGCATCGGGCGTCGTTCGCTCGGTCCGTCGCCGCCGCGGGTACGGGCTCACGGTCGAGCTCGACCACACCGGCGCGCCGGGACTCCCACCGGTCCGGACGCTCTACGCGCACCTCACAGCCGTCCTCGTCCCGGCCGTCCCGGGAACGCCGGTCGGCCGGGGACAGCCAGTCGCGCTCAGCGGCGGCGTGCCCGGCCGCGACGGGCTCTCGACCGGCCCGCACCTCCACTTCGAGGTCCGGGACACGTCGGACCGGCCGCAGGACCCCCGAGGGTTCGAGCGGGCCGGAGCGGTGGTGCCGTGGGCGACACACACGCGCTCCGGTGGTGCCCGCCGTCCCCGGCAAGTTATGTTTTCGTCCGGACAGGTGGCCTCGGGGACCCGTCGGCGGAGCCGTTCACAGAGCCGTCCGCGGAGCGGGTTCGAACAGGCGATGGCGTCGCCTCTTGCTCCGCCTCGCGGGGCGGCCGCAGGTCCGCGGGGCCTTCGACCTGGTGCAGCACGATGACCACGACCACGGAGAGTGGGCTCCCGGGCGCACTGCCAGTCCGGACCGTTCGGCGTGGAGGGCGGCCGCGCGGGGCCACGCGGGTTCTCAAGGTCGAGGTCCGCGTGAGCGCCGACGAGAAGGCCGGGCTTCAGGGCTCGGCGGCCGAGGCCGGCCTGAGCGTCTCCGAGTACGTCCGGCGCCGCTCGCTCGGACGGCCCGTCACGGCCCGGGCCGACCGGGAGACGCGCGTGCTTCTCCGGCGCATCGGCGTCAACCTCAACCAGCTCGCCCGCGCGTCGAACGCGGCCGCGGCGAGCGTCGCGGCATCGAACGTCGTGGACGGCCAGCCCGCAGGTGGCCCGGAGAGCTTCGAAGTCCGAGTCGCGTGCGCCTTGGACGAGCTCCGGGTCGCCCTCGTCGCGCTCGGAGACGGGCCGCCGGCCGGCCCTACGCTTCCGTGATCGTGAGTGCGAAAACCGGGTCGAGCTTCTCGTCGCTCGCGGCCTACCTCGGCGGCGAGGGCAACCGCGTGGGCTGGACCGAGGGGCGCAACGTGTTCGCGGACGACGTGGACGGGATCGTCGCCGAGATGCGCGAGCAAGCCGCGCTCTCGGCCCGAACCGAGAAGCCGGTCTACCACCTCAAGCTCGCCTTCGACCCCTCCGACGAACCGACCGACGCCGAGCTTCGGGCGGCCGTCGACCGGACGCTCCGCGACGTCGGGCTGGGCGATCACCAGGCCCTCGTCGTGCGGCACGTCGACCGAGACCACGCCCACGTCCACGTCGTCGTAAACCGGGTCGACCCGGACGGCCGCGCGTGGTCGACGTCGCACGACCGGCAGCGGCTCCGCGCCTCCATTGAGACTCAGGAGCGCGAACTCGGCGTCCGGTGGACGGGACGCAATGCCCGCGAGGCTGGCGTCGGCCGCGGCGAGACCGACCGGGGGTTCGCTCGCGAGGTCCGGCGCGACGCGCTCGCCGACTTCCGGGAGGCCGGGTCGTGGCGGGAGCTCCGCGAGCGGCTCGGCGCGAGAGGGCTCCAGGTCGAGGTCCGCACCCCCGCGCGCGGCGACAGGCGCGCCGTCATCACCGACGGGCGGCGCGAGGCCGCCCTCACGTCCGTCAGCCGAACGGTCGGACTCGACCGGCTAGAGGCCCGGCTCGGGCCTGCCGGCGGCGAGCGCCGGCGGTCGGGCCGGGTGCCCGCGCGGGAAGCCCAATCGGAGATGGCTCGGGTCAACCCCGCCCGACCGTCGACGAAGCAGAAAGCCGCAGCGGAACGCTCGGGACCGGCGTCGGGGATCCGCGCCCGCACGACGTCCCGCCTCGGGCGCGGAGCGTACGCTGCCGCTCAGACGTCCCTCTCGGACGACCGGCGCGACGCCGACGAGGTCCTCGCGCGGGGAGCCATCGGGACCGCGTGTCGGGCCACCGGTCGAGCACTCGAGAGCGGCTCGCTGACGCCGGCCCGCCGGTTCGGCCAGAAGACGACCGCCGAGCCGTACGCACCACGTGCAGCGAAGTCCGAGCCGCGAGACCCGCACGCCGCCCGGACGCTCGCTGAGCGCGGTCGGGTCCTGGACGGCCGGACCGAGTCTCGCCTCGACCGCTTCGAACGGGCCGTCGAGCACCAGCGCCTCTCGGACCGGCTCGCGGCCGAGCGCGCGCGGGCGCTCGGAGCCGCCGCCCGCGTCGAGGAGCGCGCGGCCTCGGCGGTCCACCGCGCCCGGCAGGCGAGCGGCCGCGCCGAGGAGGCTGCGGCCGCGGCCAAGCGGGCCTTCGGGGCGGCCATGACGGCGACGTACGCACGCCCGGACGAGGCCGCCCGCACGTTCCTCGCCGATGCGTCCCGAGACGGTGCTGAGCGAGCGGCGGCCGTGCTCCGGCAGACGCCGGAGCACTACGGGCCGCTCCGCGTCACGCCGGGCGGGGCCCGCTTCGGTCTCGGCCGACCGGACACGACGGATCCGGCTCGTGTGGCAGCTCGCCTGGCAGCGGAAAGGGGCCGCGACTACGCGCACGCGGCTCGCCAGGCAGCGCGCGTCTCGGCCGAGGTCGGCCGCGTCGAACGCGCGCGAAGCGGCCTCGGACCGGAGGCCCAGGCGGCGCACGGGGTCGGGCCGGCCGCCGTGAAGGTGCGCCTCGACCGGCTCGACCGTGCCATCCAGAAGCGGGCGACGCGCGCGGGCGAACTCGCACGGCCGCTCCGCCCGCTCGGGCCGCCGGACGCGCTCAAGAGCCGGGTCGGAAGCGTCGGGCTCGCCGCCGCTCGGGCCGCCGTGAAGACGGCCGGCCGGGACCTCGGCCGCGGCGAGTAGGCAGCACCGGCCGGAGCGCCCGTACCCAGCGGTCAGACCGCCGCAAACCGCCGCAGGCGGAGCGCATTCGTGAGCACGAACACCGACGAGAGCCCCATCGCCGCCGCGCCCAGCACGGGCGAGAGCATCAGCCCGAAGGCCGGGTAGAGCACGCCTGCCACGACAGGGATCAGCAGCGCGTTGTAGGCGAAGGCCCAGAACAGGTTCTAGCGGATGGTGCACAGCGTTGCCTCCGATAGCGCGAGCGCACGCTTGAGGCCACTCAGCTCCCCGCTCGTCAGCACGAAGCCTGTCGACTCGATGGCGACATCGGTGCCGGTTCCGATGGCGACGCCGACGTCGGCGTAGGCAAAGGTGGGCGCGTCGTTGATCCTGTCGTCGACGAGGCGAGCTGGACGGGTCGTCCGGGCGGGCCGTCGCCGTCAGCTTTTTGCGCGCAGTCGTGGGAGTGTCAGGAATCTTGTGTATGCGGCCGTCCCTGACGGGCGGGCGTCTGCCCGTCTACAATGAAGTCCAGTTCACGCACTGGAAGCAGGACCGGTGGGTCGGTCGCCGCTTCTTCGACTAGGCCTGCGCCCACCTCACCGAGGTGGAGTACGGGATCGAACACTGGCTGGCGCAGATGGACCATCCGTGGCCAAGCGGCAGATTGATCTGACCCCGCTCCGACGGACGATCGGTTAAGGTCAGGCTGCCAGAAGTTCGGGCAGTTGGGAGCGGTGCCGCTGCTCGTGCTCGTCGGGCGTCAAGTAGCCCAGCGACGAGTGCCGGCGACGGCGGTTGTAGAAGGTCTCGATGTACGCAAACAGGACCGACCGCGCTTCGGCGTGCGTCTCGAAGCGGCGGCCCTGGACGACGTCCGACTTCAGCGAGGCAAAGAAGCTCTCCGTCGGCGCGTTGTCGTGGCAGTTGCCCCGCCGGCTCATTGAGGCGACGAGCCCGTGGGCGCGCAGGACAGCCCGGTACTCGTCCGACGTGTACTGCGTGCCCTGGTCCGAGTGGTGGACGAGGCCTGGGACGGGCTTCCGGTCTCGGACGGCCATCTTGAGCGCGTCGACGGCGCCTTTACGAGTCAGCGACGGACGGGCGTTCCATCCGACGACCCGACGCGAGAAGAGGTCGAGGACGACCGAGAGGTAGAGCCAGCCCTCGCCGGTCGCGATGTACGTGATGTCGGCCGTCCAGACGAGGTCTGGGCCACCGGGCGAGAAAGCCCGGTCGAGCACGTTCGCTGCGACCGGCGTGAGCGGGGCATCTGTTTGGGGTACGAGCCGCCGTTTCGGACGACGAGCGCGGACGTCGTGCTCGCGCATCAGTCGAGCGACCCGGTTCTTGCCGCACGCGACGCCCCGAGCGCGAAGCTCGGCGTGGACCCGGAGCGCCCCGTACGTCTCGCCGCTCTCGCGGTGGACCGCCCGGATCTCGACGAGGAGACGACGGTCGGCACGCGCCTTGTCCGTCTCCGGGCGTACACGCCACGCGTAGTAGGCACTCGGCGCGACGGCGAGCGCGTCGCACATCGCCCGCACGGACCGGCGTCCGTGGTCCTCCTCGATCATCCGGTATCTCACAGGGAGGGCGAGCTGACGATACCGACGGCTTTTTTTAGGATCGCCACCTGCTCCTGGGCTCGGCGGAGCTGGCGTCTGAGCTCGGCCACCTCCTCGTCGCGTGGGCTCCCGTTTCCGGGGAATGCTCGTGCGCCGTCGTCGCGGAGTTGCTGTCGCCAGCGGTGGATGAGGCCAGTCGTGATGCCGAGGTCTCGGGCAGCCTTCGAGGCATTGCCGAGATCGTCGGCGAGGCGGACAGCCTCGCGCTTGTACTCGGGCGTGAACGAGCGTCGTGTGGCAGGCATGGACGTGGGGTCGAGGGTTGGAAGTAAACCCTTAACCGTCTGTCCGTCAGGCCGGGGTCAGATC
>JAYWIE010000477.1:0-2395 GCA_043789155.1 Rubricoccaceae bacterium
GTGGGCCGCGCTCCTGAGCAACGGGACCGTCCGCCAGTACTGCCGGACGGCCTCGGCGTGGTTTGGTGGGTATTCCCCCGCGATGTCAGCCTCAGACCACGTTCGGACGAGGTGGCCGAGAGTGTCCCGCACGACATCGGCCGCGACGTCGACTGGCTCGCCGAGACGCTCGGCGAGAGTGGTGAACGTGCTCATCGTCGTCCGCCCCGGCTGCGCACGCGTGCCGCGCCAGTCCAGCGCCCACCGCTCGCTTGCTCCCGGCCACGCGCACACAGCGACTTGGTCGTAGAGCGGTGCTAACGACGCTCGAATGCCGTCGCGGTAAACCAGAGACCAGTTTTTGAGGTGCGCGTCGGTGTTGCCCGTCGCCACCATCAGAGCGAGGCGCCGCAGCGTCTCGGTGTAGCCATCCAGCCCCGCAACTGCACGGATGACAGCTACGAGGCGGTCAACGTCCATGGCGGGACACTCTGGATAGTCAGGGTCGCGGCCGTACTTGCACTCCGGATAGAGGCCTGCGACTTGTGCAAGGTCCTCTTGGTGGACACGCTCGCCGTCTCGCCGGTCATACCGCTCGATGAGGTAGAACGGCCGGCCGGCCGGTGCAGACCGGCGGATTGCCTCGGGCAACGTCTCGAACGGCCGAGCTTCGCATGCCGGCACATCGAACCCCGCCGCTCGCGCCCACCGCATCGTCGCAACCTCGTTCTCGACGAGGCGTGGGTACTGGAACGAGTCCAGCTTGACGATCCACTCGCCGAAGCCGTCGGCCGCCGGGAGCACAACGCGCTCCGCCTCGCGGAGTACAGAAAATTTGGGCTGAATGCCGGCCATCGAGAACCGGAGCACAAGCGTCCGGTCCGGCTCGTCATCCCGGTCCGGCGTCGCAGCGTTCGGTGTCGCTGGGAGTGGCCGGGCCTCATCTGCTGACGGGTGTATCACGACGGCTCCCGGAAGGTCGGTCCCGACTGCTCCGAGCATCCCGAGGTCGTCGCCAGAGGCGAGGCCGTGCGACTGACGCACTAGGTCGCGGACCGCACCTTCTGGCAGGAGGTTGGCGAAAAACGCAGGCAGCCGCCCCGGCGCTCCCACGGCTGCCGCCGTGGGGTTGTCTTCGAACTGCTGCCCGAGGACGGGCCGGCGGGCGAGGCGGAGGTAGCCCAGATCCGGCACGAAGCCTGCCCGGCCGCCCGGCCCGCCAGCCGGCGTCTCGTCGACAAGCTGCCCGACGCGGAGGTCTCCGAGAAAAACGTCGAAGGCTCTCACGCGGCTGCGGCGGTTTCGAGGATGTGCTCGATGGAGGAACGGTCCGTGCGCTCCCAGCCGGCGAGCCGCGACGCGACGTTTTGGACAGCGAGTTCGATTCGGGACGCGCGCAGCATGAGGAAGGTCGCCGCGTCGCCGGCGTCGAGCGCGCGCGCCGCGTCCGCGGAAATCCCGTGCGACTCGAGGATGCCGAGGCCGAACGCGGAGTCCGCGAGGCCGCGCAGGTCAGGCCGCGCCGTGCGTTGACCTGGCCGTACGGCACCGAAATCCTCAGCGGTAGATACGGGACTGGCCGGCACCATGCGTGGATCGGGCAGCAGAATCCGATTGGCAGGACTGCTTGCGGCGGCGCGGGGATCGCCGGTCGGGCGCGCCTTGTCCCAGACCCGTCGGATCAGCCCGTCGTTGCCTGTGATGAGCGCGGCCACGTCGACCGGCTCGCCCGCAGGGAGAACGCGTGGGCCGAGGCTATTCATACCGAGCAGGGCGAGCCGGCTGCCGGACGAGCGCGCGTCGAAGCGGTCGTCTAGACGGTATGGCTCAGGTGGAGTGGCACGGACCAGTTCAAGCAGGTTCTGGACAGCAGCCTCATCGCTCGCAGCAGCGATGCTCGATACGCCCCGGCGGAGCAGTGTGAGGCGGTTCAGCTGAGTCGCGCCGAGAATGACGCGCCAGAGCCACCGGACCAGCAGCACGCGGACCCTCGGCCCGGGCACCGGGTACAGGCTGAAGAAGCGTACCAGGATCGGCACGGGCAGCGCGAAAGGAAGAAGCCGGACGTGTGGTATCTCGGCGTCGCGTCGGAGAAAGTCGAGCGCCCGCTGGAGCGGGGCGAGTGCGTCGCGGGCTCCGTTCCGCAGCAGGTCCGGGTCGCGGTCGTAATGCACCGAAACATTCTGCGTGACGTCGAGCCCTTTCGTGGCGATGATGCTACCGAGGAGCGAGTCCTTCGAGAGCGCCCCCATTCCGAGTCGGCCGAGCGAGACCGAGAGATCGTCGAGCGTCGAGGAGCCTTCGCCATCGTGCCCGAACATGGCGTCGTAGACCTCGCCCCACTCCAGATCGACGCCTCGCTTGTTTATGCGCAAGAAAATATCTTTCAGCAACGACTCGTCGTCCGTCTCAACGA
>JAYWIE010000478.1:0-8463 GCA_043789155.1 Rubricoccaceae bacterium
GGCCGCCGCACGGCCGGCCAGCCCGCGCGCCGACGCAGACCGCGACGGCATGCCCGACGGCGTCGGCCAGACCGTGACCGTCGCCGGTCGCGCCATCACGGCCTCGGGGCGGCTCAGCGGGGCGTTCGCGTTCTTCGTCCAGGACGGCCGCGGCGGCGTCCGCATCGACCACCCGACCGGGCCGCGCGGTCGGCCCGCGCCCGCCGTCGTCCGCGGCGACAGCGTCGTCGCGACCGGGCGGCTCGCCTTCCGCGACGGCGTCGCCGTGCTGGAGCGGCCGCTCGTGCGCGTCGCCGCCGGCGCGCGGCGCGTGCCTGCGCCCGTGCCGTATCCGTCCCGCGACCCCGAGTCGGCCGAGGGCCGCCTCGTCACGGTCGAGGGCATCGTCGCCGGGCGCAGCGTCGTCCCGGCCGGGACCGCCCTCACGCTCTGGCTCGACGGCGGCCACACGATCGTCGCGTTCGTGTTCGCCGACCGGCGCGAGGCGCTCCCGCTGGACGACTTCCAGCCGGGCGACCGGCTCCGCGTCACGGGCGTCGCCGGGCAGTTCGACCACGTCCCACCGTTCCGCAGCGGCTACCAGATCTACCCGCGGCTGCCCGACGACATCGTCCGGGCGGGCATCCCGCCCTCGGCGTACCGGCTGGGCGCGCTGGGCCTGCTGGGCCTCTTCGCGCTCGCGCTGCTGTGGGCGGCGGTGCTGCGGCGGCAGGTCGCGCGGCGCGTGGCCGAGCTCGCCCGCTCCGAGGACCGCTACCGCGTGCTCGTCGAGCGCGCCTCGGACGCCGTGGTCGTGCACGACCTCTCGGGCGCGAGCGCCGAGCTCAACGCCGCCGCGCGGCGCGTCGCCGGGCTCGCCCCGACGGAGGCCGTGCCGCCGCTCAGCGGCTTCGTCTCGCCGTCGCACCGCCGCGCCCTGCTGCGCCACGCGCTGCGGCTCGAGCGCACCGGGCAGGCGCGGACCGACCTCCGCGTCCGCCGCGCCGACGGCACCGAGGGCGTCTACGAGGTCGAGTCGCAGGCGCTCTCGCTCGACGGCCGCGCACGCGTGTTCTCGCTCGCGCGCGACGTCGGCGCGCGCCGCGCGCACGAGGCCGCGCTCGTCGAGGCGCGGCGCGAGGCCGAGGAGACGCTGCGCGTCAAGAGCGCCTTCCTCGCCAACATGAGCCACGAGATCCGGACGCCGCTGACGGCCGTGATCGGCTTCGCCGAGATCCTGCGCGACGAGGTCCCGGACGAGCAGCGCGACCTCGTCGCCGGCATCGAGTCCGGCGGCCACCGCCTGCTCGCGACGCTCAACTCGGTGCTGGACCTCGCGCGGCTCGACGCCGGCCGCGAGACGCTGCGCCCGACCGCCGTCGACGTCGTGGCGCACGTCGCCGAGGGCGTCCGCCTCTTCGACGCGCTCGCGGCGCGCAAGGGCCTCGCGCTCGTCTTCGCGCCGGCCGCGCCCGCGCTGCACGCCCGCATCGACGCCGGGGCGCTGGACCGCGTCCTGTTCAACCTCGTCGGCAACGCGGTCAAGTTCACGGACGCCGGCGTCGTCTCGGTCGCGCTCGCGGCCGCGGGCGACTGGCTGCGGCTGGACGTGAGCGACACCGGCGTCGGGATGTCCGAGGCGTTCCTACCGACGGTCTTCGACGAGTTCCGGCAGGAGTCCGAGGGCGAGGCGCGCAGCCACGAGGGCACCGGGCTGGGCATGTCCATCACGCGGCAGCTCGTGGAGCTCATGGGCGGCACGGTCGCGGTCGAGAGCGCGCGCGGCATCGGCACGACGTTCACGGTGACGCTGCCGCTCGGAGCCGTCTCGGAGCCCGCCGCACCGGAGCCCGCTTCGCGCGCCGCCGCGTTCGCCTGAGAGCAGCTACACCTCGACGATCTCGACGCGGCTCGTGACGAGGCGCTTCTCGACGAGCGCCGGCCAGTACGCGATGACCTCGGACGCGCGCGGGCGGCCGCCGGCGAAGCCCGTCACGGCGCTCGGGCCCGTCAGGATCAGCGGCGCGATCTCGCGGCCGAAGGCGTCCACGGCGGCGCGGCTCTGGCCGCGGACCGACACGCGCAGCTGTACCTCGTCGAGGTCGGCCTCGCGGGCGGCGTCGGGCGCGGTCCGCTCGGAGAGCGCGTTGAGGCCGACGATCTCGGCCCGGACCTCGTCGAAGGCGAGGCCGAGCGCGTCGAGGCGGCTCGCGAGGATCTCGGCCGCGGCGCGGGCCTTGGCCGCGGCGTCGGGCCAGGCGTAGACGAGCGTGGACGTGGCCTTCCAGCCGTCGGCGTACGCGCCCGAGACCTTGAGGAAGGGCGTGGAGGGGCGGCCGGTGATGCCGGACACGCGGACGCGGTCGCCGCCCTCGTCCGTGAGGTGGATCGACGTGAAGTCCGCGACGCAGTCCGGCGTGATGTAGTCCCGCGGGTCGCCGATCTCGTAGAGGAGCTGCTCGGCGACGGTCCCGCGCGAGACGAGGCCGCCGGTGCCGGGGTGCTTGGTGACGACGAACGAGCCGTCTTCGCTGGCCTCGACGATGGGGAAGCCGACGCGGGCGAGGTCCGGGACCGTGTGCCAGTCCGTGAAGTTGCCGCCCGAGGACTGCGCGCCGCACTCGAGGATGTGCCCGGCGACGGTGCCTGCGGCCATGCGGTCCCAGTCGTCCCACGCCCAGCCGAAGCGGTGGACGAGCGGCGCGAGCGTGAGCCCGGTGTCCGTCGTGCGGCCGGTCACCACGACGTCCGCGCCCATCGCGAGCGCCTCGGCGATGGGCTGCGCGCCGAGGTAGGCGTTGGCCGAGACGACGTGCTCGCGGAAGCCGGCGAGCGGCTCGCCGGTCTCCATGTGCGCCAGCTCGGCCCCGCCCGCGATGAGCGCGTCGAGGCGCGGCAGGAGGTCGTCGCCGGTCACGACGGCGATCTTGAGGCCGGTCACGCCGCGCGTCCGCGCGCCCTCGGCGATGGCGTGCGCGCACGCCTCGGGGTTCACGCCGCCGGCGTTGGAGATGACCTTGAAGCGCCGCTCGGCGATGTCGGGCGCGAGCTCGGTCACGACGTCGACGAAGTCGCGGGCGTAGCCCATCGCCGGGTCGCGGAGCTTCTGCTTCTGCATGATCGACATGGTGACCTCGGCGAGGTAGTCCATCACGAGCACGTCGATGGGGCCGCCGCGCGCCTGGTCGATGGGGGCGCGGGCGAGGTCGCCCCAGAAGCCCTGGCCGGAGGCGATGCGGAACAGTGCGGAGTCGGACATGGAGCAGAGGGAGAAGCGCTTCCGGAAGCTAGCACCTCGGCGGGCGGGCGGTCCGCCGGGACGCGCGGGGCGACGTCCGCTGCCTTGTGCATGGCGGCGGATGTGGAGACATTCGCAGCCTCTCTTCTCTCCGCCCGATGCGCCTCGCTACTGCCCTCGCCCTGCTCACGCTCGCGCTCCCCGCCGCGGCGCAGGGCCGCTGGACCGACACCTTCGCCGTGCCCGGCGTCTACGACGGCGGCACGCTCGGCGCGTCGGTCAACGCCGTGACCGCGGACGGCGCGGGCGCGCTCGTCGGCGGCACCTTCCGGATCGTCAACGGCGTCGAGGTCAACAACGTCGCGCGGTGGACGGGCGCGGCGTGGGAGGCGCTCGGCGGCGGCGTCCGCTGCGCCGACTGCGGGGGCAGCCCGTTCCCGGCACGTGTGCAGGCGGTCGTCCGCGACGCGGCCGGGGCCGTCTGGGTCGCGGGCACGTTCGACACGGCCGTCCAGACGGACGGGACCACGCTCGCCGTCGACGGGCTCGCGCGGTGGACCGGGGCCACGTGGGACGCCCCCGGCCGCCTTGTGGGATACGGCACCGCGCCGCCGACAGGCTACGCGCTCCTCGTGCAGAGCGGCTCGGTCGTCGTCGCCGGCGACTTCGCGGACGTCCGCCGGCCCGACGGCTCGCTCGTCGGCACAACCAACGTCGCCCGGTGGAGCGGCGGCGCGTGGGAGCCGATGTCGCAGGACGTGGCCGTCTACGCGCTCGCCGCTGGCGCAGATGGCCGCGCACTCTCGGCCGGCCTCGTCGTGCGGCCGGACGCCACCCAGGCCTTCGCCGTGACGGCGTGGGACGGTGCGGCGTGGCAGCCCGTCACGGACGCCCTCGGTCCGGGGTTCGTCCTCGTCCAGGCCATCCTCCCGGACGCGGCGGGCCCGACCGCGGCAGGCCTCACCGTCGGCGGCTTCTTCGCGGGCGGGCAGGCGGCGGACGGCCGCGTCGTCGCGTCGCGCAACGTGGTTCGGTGGGACGGCGCGGCGTGGCAGCCGCTCGGCACGAGCACGCCCGGCGGCGGCCTGCTCGGCGGCGGCGTCCGGGCCCTCGCCCGCGACGCGGTCGGCCTGCTCGCGGGCGGGCAGATCGATTATCCGATGGGCATCGTCAGCCTGCCGCCGCGCGGTGTCGTCCGCTGGACTGGGACGTCGTGGGAGGACGTGCCGGGCATGTCTGCCGTGAGCGTCTCGGCGCTCACCTCCGCCGGAGCCGAGACGCTCGTCGGCGGGACGTTCGCGGTCGAGAGCGGGAGCGGCGGCGCGACGGTCCGCGCCTCGAACCTCGCCGCGCTCGCCGGGAGCGCGTGGCGGCCGCTCTCGCCCCGCACCGGCCGCGACGGCACGGTCTACGCCGACGGCTCGGGCCAGATCGTCCGCCTCGCACCCGACGGCTGCGGCGGGCTCCACGTCTACGCGCCCCAGGGGGCCGGCCCGCTCACGGATGGCGGCCAGAGCACGTCGCGGCGGTGGGACGGCGCGGCGTGGCGGCCGGTCCCGCTCGGCCTCCAGCGGTCGAGCCTCCGATCCGTCTACGACGACGGCCGGTTCGGCCCGTTCGTGGCGGCGCTCGCCGGGGACCCGCAGGCGTGCGACGCCTTCGTCGTCGGCGGCTCGCTTGGCGGCGTGGCGCTGTCCTCGGGCGCGCGCATCGTGTCCAACGGCGTCGTCCGGTGGACCGGTGCGGCGTGGCAGGCGCTCGGGCGCGGCGTCGAGACGCCCGACGGCGGGCCGGAGGCCTCGGTCGGGGCCGTCGCCGTCGGGCCGGGCGGCGTCGTGACCGTCGGCGGCCGGCTCGCCGGCGGGCGCAACGCCGACGGAACCGTCGTGCGGTCGAGCAGCGTCGCGCAGTGGACGCCGGCCGGCGGCTGGCGCGCGCTCGCCGGCGGCCTCTTCGACGCCTCCGGCGCGCCGCTCGTCTGGGCGCTGCTGGCCGAGGCCGACGGCTCGGTCGTCGCCGGCGGCCGCTTCGACCTCGCCGCCAACGGCGACGCGGGGCCCGCCCCGGCCCGCAACGTCGCCCGGTGGACGGGCACGGCGTGGGAGACGTTCGGCGGCCCGCTGCCCTCGTTCGGGGTCCCGACGGCCGTCCGGGCGCTCGTGCGCTGGAACGGCCTCCTCGTCGCCGGCGGCACGTTCGCGCAGGTCGCGCAGCCCTCGGGCACCGTGCTCGACGCCCGAGCCGTCGCCGCGTGGGACGGCACAGCGTGGCGCGCGCTCCCCGGCCTCGACTCCGACGTGAGTGGCCTCGCGGTCGTCGACGGCGAGCTGTTCGCCTCGGGCGGCCTCGGCCAGCGCGCGGCCCGGTGGACCGGCACGGCGTGGGTCCCGCTCGGCGACGATGCGCCTGCCGGCGCGTTCGAGATCGTCGCCGCCGGCCGCAGCCTCTATCTCGGCGGCGTCTTCGAGACGGCCGGCGGCATGGGCTCGCCCGCCCTCGCCCGCTTCGACCTCGACGGGACGGTCTCCGCCGAACTCCCGGCGGCCGCCGAGACCGCAGCCCTCGCCGTCTTCCCGAATCCTGCGCGCACGTCGGCCGCGTTCCGCTTCCGCACGGACGCGCCTGGCTACGTCAGGATTACGCTCCTCGACGCGCTCGGCCGCACCGTCGCCGTGCTCGCGGACGGCGAGATGGCCGCGGGCGAGCAGACGGTCCGGGCGGACGTCTCGCGGCTGCCGGCGGGCGTCTACGTCGCGCGCGTCGCGGCCGGCGGGCGCGTGCAGACGCAGCGGCTCACGGTCGTCCGCTGATCCCGCGCCCTCAGACGATCTGGCCAGGCACGTGCGGGACGACGGGCCCGCGGTAGCCGAACACCCACCGCGCGGCCTGCACGACGCGCTCGGTCCGCAGCCCGACGATCCACTGGTCCGCCGCGCGCCGCACGCCGAGGCCGTAGCTCGGGTACGGGTGGATGGTGCTGCTGAGCGCGTTCAGCGACACGCCGGCGCGCATCGCGACGGCGATCTCGCCGACGAGGTCGCCCGCGCGCGCGCCAAGCACGTCCGCGCCGAGGATGCGGCCGCCGCGCGTCGCGTGGATGCGGATCTCGCCCGTCGTCTCGCCCTCGACCATCGCCCGGTCGAGCTTGGAATACGGGAAGCGGAGCGTCCGGTAGGCCGTGCCCGCGCGGTCGAGGTCGGCCGGGCCCGCGCCGACGTGGGCGAGCTCGGGGCTGGTGTAGGTCGCCCACGGGACGTGGCGGACGTCGATGCGGGCGGGCACGTGGAGCACGGCGTTGGTCACGGCGACGCGGGCCGTGTGCTCGCTCATGTGCGTCAGCGCGAACTGGCCGGTGACGTCGCCGGCGGCGTAGATGTGGCGCACGGACGTCCGCCCGCGCGCGTCCACGGTGATGCCCTTTTTCGTGTGCGCGACGCCCGCCGCGTCGAGCCCGAGCGAGTCCGTGTTGGGCGTGCGGCCGGTCGCGACGAGCAGCAGGTCCGCCGCGACGCGCTCGCCCGAGCCGAGCGTGAGCGCGACGCCCGTACGGTCGCGCTCGGCCCGCGCGACGTCGGCTCCCATGCAGAAGCGGACGCCCTCGGCCGCGAGCACGCCCTGGAGCATGCGGGCGAGGTCGGGGTCGTCTTTCGAGAGGATGCGGTCTCCGCGGTCGATGACCGTCACGTCGGAGCCGAGCCGGCGGAAGGCCTGCGCCATCTCGGTCCCGATCGAGCCCGCCCCGAGAACAGCGAGGTGCCGCGGCTGCTCCGTGATCTCGAACAGCGTCTCGGACGTCACGAACGGGACGCCGCCGTCGGGACCGCCGGCGAGGCCGGGGACATCCGGGACCGTGGGCCGCGCGCCGGTCGCGACGACGATGCGGCGGCCGCTGATGCGCGCGGTCTCGCCCGACTCGCGCGTGACCTCGACCGTGTGCGGGCCGACGAAGCGGGCGCGGCCGGGCCACACCTCGACGCCCGTCGCCTCGACCACCGGCGGCGCGTCGGCCTCGGCGTAGACGTGCTCGCGGAGGGCGCGGACGTGCCGCATGAGGCCGCCGAAGCCGACGTCGATGGGCGAATCCGCGAGCCCGACGCGCGCGGCGGTCGCGCTCTGGTGGGCGACGTGCGCGGCGTGGAGCAGCGTCTTGGACGGCACGCAGCCGGTCCACGTGCAGTCGCCGCCGAGGCGCTCGGCCTCGACGAGCGCCGTCTTCGCGCCGACGCCCGCGGCGATGCCCGCGGCCGTGAGGCCGGCCGCGCCGCCGCCGAGGACGATGAGGTCGTGCGTGGTCTCCATGTCGCGTGGGATCGTGGGACGGCAGGATAGACGCATCTTGCGGGCCCTCTCCCCCACCCTGCCCGTGCGCGTCTCGGTCGTCGTGCCCGCCCTCAACGAAGCGCCCGGCCTCGGGGCCGTGCTCGACGCCGTGCTCGCGCAGGACGGCCCGCTCGAGGTGCTCGTCGTCGACGGCGGCTCCGACGACGGCACGGCGGGCGTCGCCCGGGCGCGCGGCGTGCGGGTCGTCGCGTCGCCGCACGGGCGGGCGCGGCAGATGGCGGCCGGCGCGGCCGAGGCGACGGGCGACGCCGTGCTGTTCCTGCACGCCGACACGCGGCTGCCGCCCGGCGCGCTCGCGCTCGTCCGGCAGGCGCTCGCGGACCCCGCCGTCGCCGGCGGCTGCTTCCGGACGACGTTCGGCGACGACGCCGGCGGCGGCCCCGGTGGCGGGCGGCTCGCGCGCGCGGCGATGCGGCTGTGGACGGCGCGGCTGTGGATGCGCTGGCACCGCCTCGCCTTCGGCGACCGCGCGCCGTTCGTGCGCCGCGCGGCCTTCGACGCGGCCGGCGGCGTCCCGCAGCAGCCGCTCTTCGAGGACCTCGAGCTCGTCCGCCGCGTGCGCCGGCACGGCCGCTTCGTCTTCCTCGACGCCGCCGTGGTGACGTCCGCGCGGCGCTTCCGCGCCAACGGCGCGCTGGCGCAGCAGGCGCGCAACCTCGCGCTGTGGCTCGGGTGGAACGCGGGCGTAGACCCGGCCCGGCTCAAGCGCTTCTACCCGGACGGGGCCGGCTCGGGCCGCGACCGTCCGGGTGCGTGACCGGGCCGGACGCGCCCGCCGGCGACGGGCAGCGCGCTGGCCCCGGACGCCTCGGCGAGGCGTCCCTACCTCCGATGCGTGCGTCGTTGGACCGCCGAGCGCGTCGCCGTCACCGTCGCCGAGCGCCAGCCAGGTAGGGACGCCTCGC
>JAYWIE010000479.1:0-2383 GCA_043789155.1 Rubricoccaceae bacterium
TTGACCACCTCGGTCGTCGCCGGCGGGACGCAGAAGCACTCGGAGTCCGTCCGGTGCTTCGAGAGGTCCTCGACCTCGACCGGCTCGAACGTCCCGAGGCCGGAGTGGAGCGTCACCGGGACGATGTGCGCCCCGCGCGCGCCGAGCGCGCGCACGAGGCCCGGCGTGAAGTGGAGCCCGGCGTCGGGCGCGACGACGGCCCCGCGCTCGCGCGCGAAGAGCGTCTGGTAGCGGACGCGGTCGGCCGGCTCGACCGGCCGCCGGAGGTACGGCGGGATCGGCGTCTCGCCGATGCGGTCGATGAGCGCGTACAGCTCCTCGGGCGTGCCGCTGTGGATAAAGCGCAGCGTGCGCCCGCGGCTCGTCGTGTTGTCGACGACCTCGGCCGAGAGGCCCTCGGCGAAGTCGAGGCGGTTGCCGACGCGGACCTTGCGGGCCGGGTCGACCACGGCGTCCCACAGCTTGTGCTCGGCGTTGAGCTCGCGCAGCAGGAAGGCCTCGACGCGCGCGCCGGTCTTCTCCTTCTCGCCGATGAGGCGGGCCGGGAAGACCATCGTGTCGTTGACGACGAGCACGTCGCCGTCCGAGAAGAACCCGGGCAGGTCCGCGACGGTGCGGTGCTCGACGGTCCCGGCCGCGCGGTCGACGACCATCAGGCGGGCCGTCTCGCGGGGCTCCGCGGGGTACTGCGCCGTGAGCCCCGGCGGGTGCGCGAAGTCGAAGTCGCCGAGGCGCAGCGAGTGGTGCAGGAACGGCAGGGTGGCAACGTGCATGCGGACGCGGTCGGGTTCACGGCAGAGCGGGCGCACCGGCACAAACCGCTCCGGCCGAATATAGAGGCGCATTCACCCGGCGCAAAGCTTCCGTGAAGGCACCAACGCCGTCCGTTAACAGGCACGTGCCGCCACGACCGTCCCCTCGACCGTCCCGAACGAGACGACGCGGCCGCCGGCGCGCGCGACGCCCTCGATCACGACGCGGTCGCCGTCCTCGAGAAAGCGGCGCTCCTCGCCGCCCGGCAGCGCAACCGGCCGGGTGCCGCGCCACGTAATCTCGAGCAGCGAGCCGTAGCTGTCTTCCGTGTCGCCCGAGATCGTGCCCGAGGTGAGCAGGTCGCCGGGGCGCAGGTTGCAGCCGGCGACGGTGTGATGCGCGAGCTGCTGCTCGGGGCTCCAGTAGAGGTTGCGCGCGTTCGAGCGCGAGACGGTCGCGGCCGGCGCGCCGGCCGCGCGCATCGCGGCCGTCTCCAGCCGAACCTCCAGGCCGATGTCGAGCGCGCGCGGCTCGGCCTGCCGGAGGTACGGCAGCGGCTCGGGGTTGGCTGCGCCGTCCCCTTCGGCGGTCGCGCCGGTCTGTGCCTCGCCGTCGACGCGGAACGGGTCCAGCGCGGCCGCGGGCACGACCCACGGGCTGACGCTCGTGCAGAAGCTCTTGGCGAGGAACGGCCCGAGCGGGACGTACTCCCACTTCTGGATGTCGCGGGCGGACCAGTCGTTGACGAGCACATACCCGAAGACGTGGTCGCGGGCGTCGGCGATGGCGACGGGCTCGCCGAGCGCGTTGCCGGGGCCGACGAAGACGCCGAGCTCGAGCTCGATGTCGAGCTGCCGCGTCGCCCCGAAGACGGGCGGGGCCGCGTCGTCGGGCCGCGTCTGCCCGCACGGTCTGACGACGGGCGTGCCCGACACGACGACGCTCGACGCGCGCCCGTGGTAGCCGACCGGCAGATGAAGCCAGTTCGGCATCAGCGCGTTGTCTACGCCGCGGAACATGACGCCGACGTTGGTCGCGTGCTGCCGCGACGAGTAGAAGTCGGTGTAGTCGCCGATCTCGGCCGGGACGTGCATCGCGACGTCGGCGAGCGGGACGAGCGCGGCCGCGCGCAGGGCGTCGTCTCGGCGGAGGACGTCGTCGCCGTCTGAGCTCAGAAGATCCTGGAGGCGGGAGCGGACGGCGTCCCACGTCCCCTTGCCCGCGCCCATGAAGGCGTTGAGGTGCGGCGCGCCGAACGTGCCCGGCGCAACGGGCAGCAGCGGCTCGATGGCCGCGAGGTCCACGACGGTCTCGCCGACGCGGGTCGCGCAGCGGGGCGCGTGGCCGTCGCGGGAGAAGACGCCGTAGGGCAGCGTGTCGAGGCCGAAGCCGGCGTCGGGGTCGTGGTCGATAAAGGACGTCATAGGGGGCTCGGTGGGGGAAATGCGGTTTAAGGTTTAAAGTTTTAGGTTTAATTCGATGGAACTCTACACACCGAACAGCTTAAACCTTAAACCTCGTCCAGCCAGCCGAGGGCGCGGAGGTCGTCGCGGGGCTCGTCGAAGGAGCACGAGCCGTAGCCGAGCGCGGTCCGCGTGCGCGCGGCCTCGACCTGCTCCGGGCGCGCGGC
>JAYWIE010000480.1:0-8408 GCA_043789155.1 Rubricoccaceae bacterium
TCTCGAGCACGCCCGCCGTGTCGACGGCCGTCATGAGGCGCGTCCGCAGGCGCGACGCGCCGGCGTGGCCCTTGAAGTAGCCGCCGTACATGCGCCGCATCTCGAGCACGCCCTTGCGCTCGCCGAGCCACGCCGCCTTCAGCGCGACGTGCTCCGCGACGGTCTCGATGCGCTCGTCCCACGACGGCCCCGGCAGCGCCTCGCCGGTCTCGAGCAGCGCCTTCGTCTCGCGGAAGATCCACGGGTTGCCGATGGCCCCGCGGCCGACCATGACCGCGTCGACGCCGGTCGCGAAGAGGTCGCGGACGCGCTCGGGCGTCGCCGCGTCGCCGTTGCCGACGAGCGGGATGTCCTCGAGGACGTCGCGGATGCGCCCGAACCACTCCCAGCGCGCGTCGCCGCGGTACATCTGCGCCCGCGTGCGCGCGTGGATCGCGAGCGACGCGACGCCGACGCGCTCGAGCATCCGGGCGACGTCGAGGACGTTGATCGAGGCGTCGTCCCAACCCAGCCGCGTCTTGACCGTCACCGGTCGCGTCGTGTTGGCGATGACGGCCGCCGTGATGGCCTCCATCTTGCCGATGTTGCGCAGGACGCCCGCGCCGCCGTCGTGGCAGACGACCTTCTTGACCGGGCAGCCGAAGTTGATGTCGACGATGTCCGGCGACTGCGCGTCCGCGATGGCCGCGGCCTGCCCGAGGTCGCCGGCCTCGCCGCCGTAGATCTGGATCGCGACCGGGCGCTCGGCGTCGTAGAACTCGAGCTTCTGGACGGACGTCGCGGCTCCGTGGAGCAGGCCGCCGGCCGAGATGAACTCGGTCGTGAGCACGTCCGCGCCGAGGCGCTTGCAGAGGATCCGGAACGGCGGATCGCTCACGTCCTCCATCGGGGCGAGGAAGAGCGGGCGCGGGCCGAGGTCGATGGGTCCGATGCGCACAGGTGGGCACAGGTGGCGAGCCGCCAAGTAACGCCCGCGCCTTGCAGATCAAGGTGAGAAGTCTGGGAAAGGCGTCGGTGCGGACGACACCTTTCCTAGCTCTCAGTCGGACGCCCCGAGTGGTTGCCATCCTCGCGACGGCGACAGGATCTGTGCTGACGCTGGGAGTCGGACTGCTCCTCTGAATACCGCCTCGACGACCTTCCCGGGAGTCCGGGAAAAGCTGCCCGGCGAGGCGAAAAGGTCTGGTCCCCGCGGCACGGGCTTTCCGCCGTTCATCCGCGGCGCACCAGAATTGAATGCACACAGAAGCAGCGGCACATCCGGGTTCACGGCGAGAAGGCCCGCGCTGGGCACTCGGACGATGGCCGGTCCGTCGCCTTCATACCGGTCGAAGAGACGTGCGCCGTGCTTGATGGGTCCACGCTCGTCTCCCGGCCAGAAAAAGACGTGTTCGTTCAGATAGGCGACAAAGTCCTCTCGTTGCCATCCGTCCGCGAGCGCGGCGTTTGCAAAGATCAGCGGCTTCTGGTCTTTGAGCACGACGCTTCTCCCGTCGACCTCAATCGAAACGGGCACAGCCCTCCTTCGACTGAGCCAGTCGGGCTGGCCCGACCGCCGGATCAGCGCGGCGGCAGGCTCAATCAGTCGAGACCGCGCGAACGACTCGAGGTTGGCTTGGTCCGTCAGGTGATAGAACATCGGCCTGAGCCGGAGAAAGTCCGCAAGCTCAATGGCCATGGTTCGGGTTGTCTGGGGAATCCTGAACGCATCCGCTGTGGAGCGCTACTCGATCGTCATCACGTGGACCATGTTCGTCAGCCCGACGGCCACGAGTGGCAGGCCGGCCGTGACCACGACGCGGTCGCCGGGCTGGACGTGGCCGCCGGCGAGGAGGCCCTCGCGCACCGACGTCAGGCCAGCGTCGGTCGTCGTCTGGAGCGGGACCTCGACGGCCTCCGTGCCCCACGTGAGCGAGATGCGGCCGAGCGCGCCGCCGTCGTCCGTGAAGGCGAAGATGGGGACGTCCGGGCGGTGGCGCGCGATGGCGCGGGCCGTCGTGCCCGAGTGCGTGAGGCACGCGATGGCCGACGCGCCGACCTGCTCCGCGAGGCGGACCGCCGTCTGCGAGATGGCCTCCGTCGTCTGGTCCGCCTCGCGCGTGCCCGTGACGAACGTCGCCTCGCGGCCGCCGAGGACCTTGCGCGAGGCCTCGGCCGCGCGCGCGATCTCGTCCATCGCAGCCACGGCGCGGACGGGGTATTTGCCGGCCGCGGTCTCGCCCGAGAGCATCACGGCGTCCGTGCCGTCGAAGACGGCGTTGGCGACGTCCGTGGCCTCGGCGCGCGTCGGGCGCGGGTTCTCGATCATGCTCTCCAGCATCTGCGTCGCCGTGATGGCCGGCTTGGCCGCGTCGAGGCAGGCGCGGATGAGGCGCTTCTGGACGACCGGCACGTCCTGCATCGGGATCTCGATGCCGAGGTCGCCGCGGGCCACCATGATGCCGTCGGAGCCGGCGAGGATGGCCTCGAAGTCGTCGACGGCCTCGGGCTTCTCGATCTTGGAGATGACGCCGATGGACTTGTCGACGGCGCGGATGCGCTGCACGAGGTCCGCGACGTCCGAGCCGGTCCGGACGAACGAGAGCGCGATGAAGTCGACGTCGTGGGCGAGCCCGAACGCGAGGTCGCGGATGTCCTTCTCGGTGAGGCTCGGCCGCGCCGCCTTGAGCTTGGGCAGGTTGACGCCCTTGTTGGACTTCAGCACGCCGCCGACGACGACCTCGGTGTGCACGTCGGGCCCGTCCACGGCCGTCACCGCGACCTCGATGTAGCCGTCGTCGATGAGGATGCGCCCGCCGACCGTGACCTCGTCCGCGAGCGCGTCGTAGCTCACGTGGACGCGCGCGGCCGTGCCCTCGGCCACGGGCTCGGACGTCAGCACGAGGCGGCTGCCCTTGTGGATCAGCACGCCGCCTTGCGCGACCGTCCCGAGCCGGATCTTGGGCCCTTGGAGGTCCTGCAGGATCGGGACGAGCCGGCCCGCCCGCTTCGCCTCGTCCCGGACGACCTCGATCATGCGGCGGTGGTCGTCGTGGGAGCCGTGCGAGAAGTTGAGCCGCGCGACGTCCATCCCGGCTCCGATGAGCGCGCGGACGCCCTCGACGGAGGCGACGGCCGGGCCGAGGGTGCAGACGATTTTGGTGCGGCGGTCGGCGTGGCGGGCCATGCGGTCGGGTCGGGGGGTGCGCGGCGAAGCTAGCGCCCGGCCTGCGCGAACCCCGCCTAAACCTGTGGAAGCGCTTTCAGCGCGCCGGAAGGGCCGGCCGGCGTTCAAACAAAACGGGGCGTCACCCGGCTGCCGGAGGGATCTTCCCGGCCCCCGCCGCCCTTCCGAATGCCTCGTCTCGACTGCCTCGTCCTGCTCGCCCTTCTCGCGCCCGCCGCCGCCGCCCAGACGCCCGTGGCCGGACGAAGCCTCGACGCCCGCCCCATGGCCGCCGCTGCGGCGGAGGCCGCCCCGGACACGGCGTCGGCCCTCCCGCTGCGGTCGGTCCGCGAGGTGGCCGCGCTCGCGCCCGCGTTCCGCCGCGACCTCGCCACGGGCACGCTCGTATTCCGCTCGCGGACGGGCGGCCTCGGCGGCGTCCAGGAGCCCGTGTTCGTCGTCGACGGCGTGCGCCGCTTGGGCGGGCCGATGGGCGCGAGCACCACGAGCCTGCTCGGCGCGACCGTCGCCCCCTTCGCTGCCGTCCGGCGCGTCGACGCCTTCGGCGGCTTCGTCCCGGCGACGGTCGGCGAGGCCGGCGGCGGCGTCGTGGCCGTCACGACCGACGCCGCGGCCGAGCGGTTCGGCGCGGCCGTCGAGGGCCTCTCGTCCGAGGCGACCGACGCCGCTGGCTCGCGCCTCGCCTCGGCGACGCTCCGCGCGCCGTTCGGGCGCGTCGGCGGGCTCTCGGTCACGGGCGAGGTCGCGCGCACCGGCGACGCCGCGCCCTCGGCCGGCCGCGCGCTGCGCCTCTCGGACGCCGCGGCCGCGCTGCTCCAGACGGCCCCGCAGAGTGTCCTCGTCACCGACCCGACCGGCGCGACGCGCTCGGTCCCCTTCCCCGCCGACGCCGCGCTCGCCGCCGCTGCCGTCGGCCGGCCGTTCACGCAGGCCGACCTCGTCGCCGCGCTCGGCCTCGCGCCGGGCTCGCAGGTCGGGCGGACCGAGAGCGCGCTCGGCGCGGCCGCGCTCGCCGACGCCGAGCGGGCGCGCGCCCAGGACGACCCGCTGCGCGACCTCGCGCTCGCGGGCCAGGCCGTCGTCTTCCTACCCGTACAGGGCCGGCTCCGCCTCGGCGGCCAGCTCGGCCGCCGCGAGATGGCCGCGACGGCCCCGACGCCCGCCGAGGCCTTCAGCCTCCGGCTCGCCAACCGCGACGGCCTCTACACCCAGACGTCGGACCGCGCCGGCGCGTTCGCCGCCGTCGACGGGGCCCTGCTGCCGGGCGGCGTCGAGGCGAGCCTCCGGGGCTCGGTCGAGACGACGGGCTCGGTCCTGCACCCCGCCGCATTTTCCTCGTCGGTCGAGGACGCCCTCCTCTACGGCGACATCGACGACGACGCCAACGCCGTCGCGCGGCGCTATTTCACGCTCGCCGGGACCCGCTACCTGCAGCAGTACGGCCAGGACAGCGGCGCGCGTCCGCCGTCGCGGCCGGTCGGCGGCTTCGCACAGCCCGGCGCGCAGGCGTCGCTCTACGACCGCCAGAGCGCGTCCAGCACGCAGCTCGCCGCCCGCCTCGCCCGCACGGTCGGCGCGAACCGCGTGGAGGTCGGCGGCGAGGTCGAGATGCAGACGTTCCGCCGCGTCACGCTCGACGGCCAGCGCCTCGCCGCGTTCGCCGCCGACGCCGACGGCGGGCAGGCCGTCGGGACCGCATTCCCGAACGGCGTCGCGCGCTACGACCAGCTCGACTTCAACACGCTGCGCCGGTCGGTCGTGCGCTACGGCTACTCGTTCAACGGCCTCGACCGGACGGACGACGAGGACGTCGACGGTTATTTCCAGGACGACAGCGGTCTGCGTTCCAACACGGACCTCGCGCCGTTCCGGCCGCTCACGGCGGCGGGGTACCTCCGCGACGTCGTCCGCATCGGGCCGGCGACCATCGACGCCGGGCTGCGCCTCGAGCGCTACGACGCCCGCGCGGTGACGCCCTTCGACCCGTACGCCCCTACGCCGATTCTGCGCGCCGGCGACGTCTCCGGCGTCCCGACGGGCATCGGCGACGACTTCGCGGTCTACCAGAGCGGCGGCCAGACGGTCGGCTACCGCGACCGCGACGGACAGTTCTACGACGCCGCGGGCAACACCACGTCTATCGACGCCATCCTCCGCGACCGTCGCGGATCGGTCATCAGCACGCCGGATGCTCCGCGGTCGGACGCCTACGTGCGCACCGAGGCCTCGGTGCGGCTCCAGCCGCGCGTGCAGGTCGTGGTGCAGGCGACGCCGGCCGTGGCCGTCTCGGGCTACGCCGCGCGCCTCTCGCGCCGGCCCGACCCGAGCCTCTACGTCCCGTTCTCGGCCTACGAGGAGCTGACCGGCGCGACCGTCCTGACGGGCAGCGCTGCGCTGCGCCCCGAGGACGTCCGCGCCGCCGGCGCGGGCATCGACGTGCAGGCGACGCCGCGGCTCGCAGTCGGCGTGCACGGGTTCGCGCGGCAGACGCGCGGCCTACCCGTCCAGCGCGTCTTCCTCGCCGGCTTCCCGTCCTACGTCGGCGTGGCGGGCGACGGCCGCCGCGACGAGGCCGGCGTGGACCTCACGGCGCGGCTCGCGCGCACGCGCGGCGTCGCCGTCGCGGCCGGCTACACGCTCGCCTTCGCGACCGACCTCGACGTGCCGGTGTCCGGCTCGTCCTTCGGCCCGGTCGTGCTCGGGTCGCGCCCGTCGGCGGGCGACACGCGCCACGCGCTCGACGTAGCCCTCGACGCGCGCGTCCCATCGGGCGCGCTTCGCGGGCTCGGCGCGGGCGTCGTCGTGGCCGTCCAGAGCGGCCTGCCGTACACCGCGCTCGCGGCCAACACCGGCTTTTCCGTCTTCGACCCGTTCACGCCCGGCGTCTCGGGCGACGTCAACGGCGCGCGCCTGCCGTGGACGTCGCAGGTCGACCTGCGCCTCGACTACGCCGTCCGGCTCGGCGCGGCCACGGTGACGGCCTTCGTGTGGGCCGAGAACGTGCTCGGCACGCGCAACGTCCTCGCGGTCTACCGCGCGACCGGCCAGCCGGACCAGGACGGCTACGCGGCGACAGCGGCCGGCCAGAGCGTCCTCGTGACGCCCGCGGACCGGCTGCTGTACGAGGCGTACACGGGCGGGCCGGTCACCGTCGGCGGCGTCCAGAGCACGGGCGCGCCGTTCGTCTACGGCCAGCCGCGGCAGATCCGCGTCGGCCTCGTCCTCGGGTCGTGACGCGACCACACCGCCTTGCCCGCTATCACCATCAATCCGGTAACCCGCTGTGAGCGCACTACCCACCACAAGCCAAACGACACGTGGACGCTCAGCCACGGCTGGGCGACGGCCCATCGTGCTGGTCGTCCTCGCGCTGCTTGCGATCAGCGGCTGCGATCTCTTCGATAGCGGCCTCACCTACTCAGGCGTCGTCGTTGACGCCAGCACCGGTGCGCCAGTCGAGGGCGTGCATGTGTCACTTCACGCGAGTGGCGGCGGGTTCGGGGGCTACTTCGTAGCAGAAGCTGTCTTGACCAACAGTAACGGCGAGTTCCGTCTACAAACGGAGCGGCAGGACACCGACCTCTACGTTAACCGTCCAGAGTACGACTACGGCGACAACGCCCTATACCGGCCGGAGTACACAAGTCCCGGCCCCATCTTTTACAGAGACAGGGACAATATCCGGATCGAACTCCAGCCGCGAACGCCGCTTTAAAGGTTGCTGATCGTCGGGAAGGAAGAGACCCGCCCACACCCACGGGTCCGCTGGAGGGTCTTGGGTGCGCGCGGCGTCCAGAGCACGGGCGCGCCGTTCGTCTACGGCCAGCCGCAGCAGATCCGCGTCGGTCTTGGGCGGCAGACCGCCCGCCGGTCGGCGCGGGACGTCCGGCGTGGGGCCGGCGGTCGCCGGGGCCGGCCGGTGGGCGTAGGGCCACAGCATGCTGTGGCCCTACCGAGCGTCACGGTCGCGTCCGGGGCGGTGGCGTTCCGCCGGACACGCCCCGTTCGACGCGCCCGGCGGGCGACGGGACCGATCGGTGGGCGTGGGGCCACAGCATGCTGTGGCCTTGCCGAGCATGGCGGTTCGGCTCCTGACGCGACGACGCCCCGACGTCCCCGGAATCGCCCGGCGGGGCCCGTCTCGGGGCCCCGCTGACCGGCCGTCGTCACACGGATTCGGTATCTTTGCGGGTTACCCGAGCCCACGAATCACCCCCGCATGGCCGAGATCACCGACGAGACGCCCGACGACGGCGCGAGCCGCATCATCCCGATCAACATCGAGGAGGAGATGAAGTCCTCCTACATCGACTACTCGATGTCGGTCATCGTGAGCCGGGCCCTGCCCGACGTCCGCGACGGCCTCAAGCCGGTCCAGCGGCGCGTGCTCTACGGGATGCAGGAGCTCGGCCTCGCCGCCGGCCGCGCCCACAAGAAGTCCGCCCGCATCGTCGGCGAGGTGCTCGGCAAGTACCACCCCCACGGCGACCAGTCCGTCTACGACGCGCTCGTGCGCATGGCGCAGGACTTCAACGTCCGCGGGCCGCTCGTAGACGGGCAGGGCAACTTCGGCTCCGTCGACGGCGACTCGGCGGCCGCGATGCGCTACACCGAGGCCCGCCTGACGCGCCTCGCCGAGGAGATCCTCCGCGACCTCGACAAGGAGACGGTCGACTACACGCCCAACTTCGACGGCTCGCTCGACGAGCCGTCCGTGCTGCCGAGCGCCATCCCGACGCTGCTGCTCAACGGCGCGTCCGGCATCGCGGTCGGCATGGCGACCAACATCCCGCCGCACAACCTCGGCGAGCTCGTCGACGGCATCGTGGCCTACATCGACGACCGCGAGATCGAGCTCGACGCGCTGATGGCCCATATCCCCGCGCCGGACTTCCCGACGGGCGGCCTCATCTACGGCGCGTCGGGCGTGCGCGAGGCGTACCGGACCGGCCGCGGCCGCGTCGTGATGCGCGCCAAGATGCACGAGGAGACGATCAAGCGCCGCGGCGAGGGCCTCGAGCGCGCTGCGCTCGTCGTGACCGAGATCCCGTACCAGGTCAACAAGTCGACGCTGATCGAGAAGATCGCGTCGGCCGTGCGCGACAAGAAGATCGAGGGCATCTCGGACCTCCGCGACGAGTCCGACCGCGACGGCATGCGGATCGTGATGGAGCTGCGCCGCGACGCCGTGACGGCGGTGACGCAGAACCAGCTCTTCAAGCACTCGCAGCTCCAGCAGACG
>JAYWIE010000481.1:0-2378 GCA_043789155.1 Rubricoccaceae bacterium
GAGTACATCGAGTGTGATCCGTTATTTTTTGCACCGTACGAGAACGACGAGTCTGTTTTTATCTACCGCGACGTCGACCGGACGTGCGACGGGATCGAAAAGACGTTCCCTGGTGAAGGCGACGCGTACCAGAGGTTTATAGACGAGTGGGCCCCTTTTTCACGCTCCGTGAAGAATGCCTTTCTCGCGACTCCCAGCCCGTTCGAACTGGGTAAGACGTTCGCGTTCGGGGAGTCGGCCAAGATGGACTGGCAGAAGGCGTTGGGGACTATTCTGCGCCCGTACGGCGAAGTCGTGGACCAGTACTTCACCGAGGAGAAGGTCAAGACGCCGCTCGTCTGGATGGCCGCGCAGAGCGGTCCGCCCCCGACCGAGCCGCTCTCGGCACCCTTCCTGCTGTGGCATCCGCTGTACCATGAGAGTGGAGTCGCACGTCCCAAAGGCGGATCGGGTGGCCTGACGAAGGCGCTGCGCGCGCACATCGAGGCCCACGGCGGCGACGTCTTCACCGGGCAACCCGTCCGAGAGATTCTGATCGAAGGCCGAACCGCAGTTGGAGTTCGCACCGATGATGGCATTGCGACCGCACGCGCGGTTCTGTCCGGCGCACATGCCATTGAAACACTCGCGCACCTGCTCCCGGAGGTCCACCGTCCACCGCAGGTCGCGGGTCTTCGCACCGGGAATGGATTCGGAGCCGTCCTCCGCCTCGCGCTCGACAAGCCCGTTCGCTACGCCGCCCATCCCGGCGACGACGCACGGATCGCGCTCCAGCTCGTGTGCCGTGACCGCCAGCAGATCCACGACGCCTACGCGGACTACCTCAAGGGACGGCCAGCCGTCGATCCGCCCATCGTCGGCATGTCGTTCTCGGCCGTCGACGACACGCTAGCGCCGCCGGGCGGCGAGGCGCTGTGGCTGTGGGCGCAGTACTTCCCGTACGAGATGACCGGCGGGCGGCACTGGGACGACATCGGGCCGGCGGTCGCCGACTCGATCCTCGACGCCTTCGAGAAGGTGGCACCGGGCACGCGCGCCTCCGTCGTGGGCAGCCTGTTCCAGCACCCGCTATGGCTCGAGCGGGAGCTCGGCCTCATTCGCGGCAATGTGATGCACCTCGAGATGAGCCTGGACCAGATGTTCGCGCTGCGCCCCGCGCTCGGGCTCAGCAACTACGCGGCGCACCTCGACGGCCTGTTCCTGACTGGCGCGAGCACGCACCCGGGCGGCGGCATCATGGGCGCGTCGGGGCGGAACGCAGCGCGCGTCGTGCTCGACCATCTGTCCTAACGGTTATTTAGGCCACTAATCGATGACCTACGCACAGTTCCACCTTGCGTTCACCCTGCCCGTTCTCGCAGGACTCGTTCTGGCTCAGCGGACGCCCGTCGCCGGCGTCGGAGCGCGGACAGCATACGGGTGGCTCGCGGCCGTCGTCGGGCTCGCCGTCGCCTACACGACGCCGTGGGACAACTACCTCGTCTACCGCGGCGTGTGGACCTACCCGCCGTCGGCCGTCGTGGCCACGATCGGGTACGTGCCCGTCGAGGAGTACGCGTTCTTCGTTATCCAGACGCTCATCGCCGGGCTGGCGTACTTCCTGCTGCGCGGGCGGGACATCGCGCCGACGCCGCCGCGGCCGGTGCCGAGCGCGTTCAGGGCGAGCCTCGTCGGGTTCTGGCTGGCGGTGGCGGCGCTGGGCGCTGGGCTTCTCCTCCACCCCAGCGACCATGCGCTCTACATGGGACTCATTCTGGCCTGGGCGGGCCCCGTGCTGGCTGGCATGGCCTGGGCGGGCTCAGAGAAGCTCTGGACAGATCGATTGCGTGTTGTTACAGCAATAACGGCTACAGTCGTCTATCTCTGGATCATCGACCGCGTCGCCATCGGCATCGGCATCTGGGACATCGCCGACGCCTACCGCATGCAGATCGACCCGCTCGGCCTGCCACTCGAAGAGGCCGTCTTCTTCTTCGTCACCACGACGCTCTGCGTGTTCGGCCTCGCCCTCTTCCTGCCCTCGCCCCGGCCCTCGCGATGACCGACACCCGCTACGACCGCCAGACGCGCCTGCCCGAGATCGGGGCAGCCGGCCAGGCACGGCTTGGCGCGGCCCGCGTGCTCGTCGTCGGGATGGGCGGTCTCGGCGTGCCCGTCGCGACCTACCTCGCCGCGGCGGGCGTCGGGACGCTCGTGCTCATAGACGACGACACGGTCGACGTGACGAACCTGCACCGACAGCCCCTCTACACGGAGCGCGACGCTGGCCGGTTCAAGGTGGACGTCGCCGCAGACAGGTTGCGCGCGCTCAACTCCGCCGTAGAGGTCCGCCCGGTCGTCGCGCGGTTCGACGTCGAGACAGCGTCGGCGCTCATCGC
>JAYWIE010000482.1:0-8403 GCA_043789155.1 Rubricoccaceae bacterium
TGCCGGGCGGTTGTAGCGGACCCGTCAGTACGGCCGCTTCGAACCGCGCGGCCTCGCTGGCCGACAGGCTATCACTCCCGAGTGCGGCGCGGACGAGCGAGGGGCCGTCCGCGCCGGGCTCGGCGAGGCGCGCGGCGAGGCGCTCGGCGGACGACGTCGCCGCGAGCAGCGGGGCCGGGTCGAACGCGTAGACGCCGTCGCGGCCGAGGGCGAGCCCGCCCGTCTCGTGGTCGGCCGTGGACACGACGAGCGTCGCGCCGTCGCGGCGCGCCCACGCGAGCACGGCCGCCACGGCGGCGTCGTAGGCGAGGATGTCGCGGACGTGCGCCGGCGCGTCGTTGGCGTGGCCGGCGTGGTCGATGCGCGAGCCCTCGACCATGAGGAAGAAGCCGTGCGCGCGCGCCGCGGGCGTGGCCGCGAGCAGGTCGAGCGCGCGGACGGCCATCTCGGCGAGCGCGGGCTGGTCCGTGCGGTCGATCTCGTAGTCCATGTGGTCCGGCGCGAGGAGGGCGACGGCGGGCGCGGCGGGGAGGCCGCGGAAGCCCGCCGCGGTCGTCGTGACGAGCACGCCGCGGGCGAGCATCTCGCGGCGCAGGTCGCGGCCGTCGGCGCGGCTGCCGCCGGCGGCCTCGGGCACGAAGAAGCGGCCGCCGCCGCCGAAGAGCACGTCGAGGCGGGCGTCGGCCATCTGGACGGCGATCTCGGCCTCGTCGGCGCGGCGCGGGACGTGGGCGGCGTAGGCGGCCGGCGTCGCGTGCGTGACGCGGCTCGTGGCGACGAGGCCGGTCGCGAAGCCGGCGTCGCGCGCGGCCTCGAGGACGGTCCGGCACGGCGCGCCCTGCGCGTCGACGGCGATGGCCGCGTTGTAGGTCCGGATGCCGCAGGCGTAGGCCGTCGCGCCGGCGGCCGAGTCCGTGACGCGGCTGTCCGACGACGCCGTCGCGACCGAGCCCGTCAGGATGCCGTCGAGGGCGAGCGGGCGGCCGTTGGCCGCGCGGGCGAGCGTCTCCGACGCGGGCCCGAAGCCGTCGGCGATCATGAAGACGACGTTCCGGGGCGGGTCGCCTGCGGCAGTGCGCGGGCGCGGCGCGTGGGCTCCGCCGTCCCCTGCGGGGGTCTGGGCGCGAGCCGGGACGGCGGCGAGAGCGGCGAAGGCGGCGAGGGCGAGGAGCAGTCGCCGCGCGAGCGGAGTCGTGAGCATCGGGTCGGGGCAGAGCAGGGCCAACGCGAACGCGGCCCCCGGCAGCATGTGCCGGGGGCCGCGCGGGACCAGGTGAGCGTGCGCCTACTGGAGCGAGCGCTTACTGGAGCGAGCCGCGGTACTGCTCGCTGGCGTAGATCGCGATCTCGACGCGGCGGTTGCCCGGGTCCGAGCCGGCGATGCCCGAGAGGGGCTCCGACTCGCCGCGGCCGTAGGCCTGCGTGCGCGAGGCGGCGATGCCCTGGCCGACGAGGAAGTCGCGGACGGCCTGCGCGCGGCGCTCCGAGAGGCTCTGGTTGGTCGCCGTCGAGCCGTCGGTCGAGGCGTGGCCGACGATCACGGCGTCGTGGCCGGGGTAGGTCTGGAGCGAGCGCGAGAGGTCCGAGAGGTCCTGGCGGACGCCGGCGCGGAGCGTCGACGAGCCGACGTCGAACAGCAGCGCGTTGTCGAACTGGACGTTGATGCCGGCCGTGTTGCCGTCCTGGCCCGGGATCGGGGTGACGGTGGCGTTGTCGAGGTCGTTGTCGAGCTCGCGGGCCTGCTGGTCCATCTGGCGGCCGATGACGGCCCCGGCGGTCCCGCCGACAGCGGCCCCGATGATGGCCCCGCGGGCGGTGCTGCCGGTCGCGCGGCCGATGACGCCGCCGATGACCGCGCCGGCACCCGCGCCGATGCCAGCCCCGCGGCCGGTGTTGTTGCAGCCCGTCTGGGCGAAGCCGAAGACGAGCAGGAGCGCGAGCGGCAGAGCCGCGTGGCGTGAACGGAAGTGAGTCATGGGGGTAGAGGAAAAGCGGATGAGGGGGGGCCGAGGTCGCTCGGTGTACGGCATCCTCCGGCGGTCAAGTTCCGTGCCCGGGCACGAGGAGGGCCTCTGAAAGGGCCGGACGGCCCGGTACGGCGGCCACGAGCGCCCGCAGTGGCGTCGGGCGCGGACGGCGGTGTTGCGGAGAGCGGACACCGCCGGGCGGCCCGGCGAGGAGCACCGGAAGCGGAAGCCGGCACGCCTCCAGCCGCCGCCCACACGCCCGAGAGTACGGCGGTCGCGCTGCACGGCTCACCGGAACGGGGGATGTCCCGTTTACTTTTCAGGATTTACGTTCGGCCAGTCTTCACCCCGCCCCCCCGATGCCTCGCCCCTCCACCGACAGCCGCCTCGCCGTCCTGCTCCTCGCCGTCCTGCTCGCCGCCGTGCCGGTCGCCGCGCCCGCCCGGGCGCAGGTCGGCATCCCGCAGATCCCGGGCATGGCGATCGACTCGACGCTGCTGCGCTTCAACCCCGTCTCGCAGGTCGCGGCCGGGCTCGGCTTCACGACCATCGACGGCGGGCCCGGGCAGGGCACCTTCCTGCTGCTCCAGCTCCAGCCCGAGCTCACCCTCCGCGCGGTCGGCATCCCGCAGGTCGGGCTCGGCATCGACGCGCCGCTGCGGGTCCAGCTCGGCGGCGACAGCACGGGCACGCTCCGCTTCCGGCGCGAGGACTACGACGACCGCAACGAGGTCCTCGCCGTCCTGCGCTACGTCCGCTACGGGCAGAAGGGCGCGGGGCAGGCCGTCTACGCGCGCTTCGGGGCTGTGGACTTCGGCCGCGTCGGCTACGGCGCGCTCGTCGAGGCGTACCGCAACGAAGTCGGGCAGGACGGGCGGACGCGCGGCGGCGAGCTCGACCTCGACCTCGGCGGGCTCGGCGTCGAGACGCTCTACGGCTCGTTCTCGCGGCCCGGCGTCTACGCCGGCCGCGGCTTCGTCCGCCCGCTGCGGCTCATGGGCGGCGAGGCCGGCGGCCTCAACGACCTCACGGTCGGCGTCACCGTCGCCGGCGACCTCAACCAGCGCGGCGGCTTCGTCAACACGGCCGCCCCCGGCGAGCCGTTCTTCCTCGGCACGGACGCAGACGGCGCGCCGACGTCGGCGGGCGTCGCGGGCGTCGCGGACCGCGGCGCGCTGAGCGCGCTCGGCCTCGACGTCGGCCTGCGCGTCGCGACGGCCGGGCTCGTCAACGTCGCGGTGTACACCAACGCGACACGGTTCTCGGGCACCGCGCCCGGCGGCGGCGCGGGGCTCGGCGGCAGCGCGGGCGTGCTGCTCACGGTCGCCCCGCCGGAGGCGACGGGCACGCGCTTCGACGCGCGCCTCGAGGCCATCTACGGCGGCCAGGGCTACCTCCCGAGCCTCTTCAACGCCTTCTACGAGGTCGAGCGCCTGCTCGTCGTGGACTCCGTCAACGTCGCCGGCCCGCTCGCCGGCCAGACGGTCCGCCAGGCGCGCTACCAGTCGCGCCGCAACGCGCTCGCGGCCGCGCCGAGCCAGGGCGGCCTCGTCGGGCAGGCGTCCGTCGTGCTGCTCGGCCTCCTGCGCGTCGAGGGCCGCTACCAGCAGCTCTTCGACACCGGAGCGACGGGCTGGGCGCACGCCGGGGCGGACCTGCTGCTGCCCGACAACGTCGCCTTCCTGCGGGCCGGCGTAGACCGCTGGAACATCGGCGGAAGCCAGACGACCAACGCCGACCCCGAGGGCCGCAGCCTGTCGATGAAGGCCGAGCTCGGCGTCCACCTCTCGCGCTACCTGCTCGTCGGCGGCGTCGCCGAGCGCGCCTTTGCGCCGGTCTACCAGGACGGGCAGGTCGTGGACGTCCTGCGCCAGGACCGCCTCCAGCCCGTCGTGCAGGCCGTGTTCCCCTTCTGAGAGGTACGGGGGATGCGGGACCGCGGATGTGGGATCGGGGTGATGCGACGCGGACGCCGCGGACGCGGACGCCGCGGGAACGGTTGGTGGTGGGCGTAGGGCACAGCATGCTGTGGCCCTACCGAGCAATGCGCCACACGCACCGCGCCACACGCACCGCGCCGCCCGCACCGCCCGCATCCCGTCCCGCGGAGAACCGCCGGCCGCGCCGCCCGTACGTTGCGGCACCCTCTCCCGACGCCCCCGATGGCCGACGCCCCGACCACGACGCCCCGACCGCCCGACCGCCCGCTCGCCGAGCGCGCCCGGCTCGAGACCGCCGCCGCCAACACGATCCGCGGCCTCGCCATCGACGCCGTCGAGGCGGCCGAGAGCGGCCACCCCGGCCTCCCGATGGGCATGGCCGACGCCGCCGTCGTGCTGTGGACGCGCTTCCTCAAGCACGACCCCGCGGACCCCGCGTGGCCGGACCGCGACCGCTTCGTGCTCTCGGCCGGCCACGGCTCGATGCTCGTCTACAGCCTGCTCCACCTCGCCGGCTACGACCTCTCGCTCGACGACCTGAAGGCGTTTCGCGCGACGGGCTCGAAGACGCCCGGCCACCCCGAGGTGAAGCACACCGAGGGCGTCGAGGCCACGACGGGCCCGCTCGGGCAGGGCCTCGCGATGGCCGTCGGGCTGGCCATGGCCGAGCGCCACCTCGCGGCGACGTTCAACACGCCGGACCACGTCGTGGTCAACCACCACACGTACGTCATCGCGTCGGACGGCGACCTGCAGGAGGGTGTCACGAACGAAGCGTCCTCGCTCGCCGGCACGCAGGGCGTCGGCACGCTCGTCGTGCTCTACGACGACAACGAGGTCTCGATCGACGGCCGCACGAGCCTCTCGTTCACCGAGGACGTCCCGGCCCGCTACGAGGCCCTCGGCTGGCACGTCGTCCGCGACGTCGACGGCCACGACCGCGAGGCCGTCGCCCGCGCCATCAGCACGGCTCGCAACACGCTCGACCGGCCCAGTCTCATCCAGTGCCGGACGACCATCGGCTACGGCTCGCCCAACCGCGCCGGCACGTCGTCGATCCACTCGGACGCGCTCGGCGAGGACGAGGTCAACGCGACCAAGGACAACCTCGGCATCCCGCGCGAGCCGACGTTCTTCGTCCCCGACGACGCGACCGTCCTGCTGCGCGAGCAGGCCGAGCGCGGACGGGCGGCGCGCCAGGAGTGGACCGAGCGCCTCGACCGTCTCGCCCAGGACGACCCCGACAGCGCGCGCGAGGTCCACCGCCGCCTCGACGGCCGCGGCGCGCTCCCCGACGGCTGGGACGCCGCCCTGCCCGCGTTCGAGACCGACGCCAAGGGCCTCGCCACGCGCAAGGCGTCCGGCATGACGCTCGACGCGCTCGCGGCGGTCCTGCCCGAGCTCGTCGGCGGCTCGGCGGACCTCACGCCGTCCAACAACACGCTCGCCAAGGGCATGACGGCGATGGACGCCGGCGACCCGGCCGGCCGCTACGTCCACTACGGCATCCGCGAGCACGGCATGGCGGCCGTCATGAACGGGATGGCGCTCCACGGCGGCGTCCGCCCCTACGGCGGCACGTTCCTCATCTTCTCGGACTACTGCAAGCCGGCCGTCCGCCTCGCCGCGCTCATGCGGACGAACACCGTGTTCGTCTTTACCCACGACAGCGTCGGCCTCGGCCAGGACGGGCCGACGCACCAGCCGGTCGAGCAGCTCGCCGGCCTGCGGGCCATCCCGCACCTGCTCACGGTCCGCCCCGCCGACGCCAACGAGACGGCTGCCGCGTGGGCGCTCGCCATCGAGCAGATCGACCGCCCGACGGCCCTCGCGCTCTCGCGCCAGAACCTGCCGACGCTCCCCGGGACCAAGGAGGCCGCCCGGGCCGGCGTCGCCCGGGGCGGTTACGTCGTCGCGGACTGCGCGGGCACGCCGGACGTGATCCTCGTCGCCGCCGGCTCCGAGGTCTCGCTCTGCATCGACGCCGCGAAGTCGCTCGACGGCCTCGCCGTGCGCGTCGTCTCGATGCCCTGCGTGTCGCTCTTCTTCGAGCAGGACGACGCCTACCGCGAGGCCGTCCTGCCGGACGCCGTCCGGGCGCGCGTCGCGGTCGAGGCGGCGGCCTCGGAGGGCTGGCACCGCGTCGCCGGGCTCGACGGGCGGGTCGTGGCGCTGGACCGCTTCGGCGAGTCCGGGCCGGGCCCGGAGGTCTACGCGGCGCTGGGCTTCACACCCGAGGCCGTCGCCGAGGCGGCCCGGGCCGTCGCCTCGAAATGAGCGCCCGCATGACCGTCGAGGCCGGCCGCGCCGCTGCCCTCGGCGCGGCCGACTCGGGGTTCGCGCTCGGGAAGCTGTTTCGCCACGGCTCGCTCGTCGTCGAGTTCTACGCGCCGCAGGGCGTGGACCGGCAGACGCCGCACGCGCGCGACGAGATCTACGTTGTCGCCTCCGGGAGCGGCACGTTCGTCCGCGACGGCCTCGGGCAGCCCGTCGAGACGGGCGAGGTCCTGTTCGCCGCGGCCGGCGTGCCGCACCACTTCGAGGCCTTCACCGACGACTTCGGGACCTGGGTCTTCTTCTACGGCCCCGTCGGCGGTGAAGACCCGCGTCCGCACGACGTCCCGACGCACGCATGATGCTCGCCCCGTCCGTCCTCGCCGCCGAGCCCCGCCCGACGCGATGATCCTCGCTCCGTCCGTCCTCGCGGCCGATTTCGGCCGCCTCAACGAGCACCTCGGCGAGGCGCTCACGGCCGGCGCGGACTGGCTACACGTCGACGTCATGGACGGCCACTTCGTGCCCAACATCTCGTTCGGCGCGCCCGTGATGCGCGGCATCCGCGCGCTCGCCGAGGCGCACGGCGCGGACCTCGACGTCCACCTCATGATCGAGACCCCGGACGCCTTCCTGGGCGACTTCGCCGCAGCGGGCGCGACGTCCATCACGGTCCACCAGGAGGCGTGCCGGCATCTCAACCGGACCGTCGCCGCCATCCGCGAGGCGGGCTGCCGCGCCGGCGTCGCGATCAACCCGGCGACGCCCGTCGAGGCGCTGAGCGACATTCTCGCAGACGTGGACCTCGTGCTCGTGATGTCGGTCAACCCGGGCTTCGGCGGGCAGGCCTTCATCCCGGCAGCCGTCGGCAGAGTGCGCCGCCTGCGCGCGGCCATCGCCGCGGCCGGCCTCGACGTCCGCATCGAGGTCGACGGCGGCGTGACGCCGGCCAACGCGCGCGCGCTCGTCGAGGCCGGGGCCGACGTGCTCGTCGCCGGCTCGGCCGTCTTCCAGGGCGATCCGTCGATGGACTCGGGCCAGGCGGTCGCCGGCAACGTCCGCGCCTTCCGCGAGGCCCTCCTCACCACGGCATGACCCCGACCCGACTGCTTCTCGCCGCGCTCGTCGGCGTCGCCGCGTGCACGGGAACGCCCGGCGAGGACGCCCCGCTCGGCGCGGAGGCCCCGGCCGGCGCTGCCGAGGCCCCCGCGTCGCGCGCCGAGGCGGCGGGCCTCGATGAGGACCAGGCCGCGGCCCTCGCCGCGCTCGGCGTGCCGGTCTACGTCCCCGTGATGCCGGCCGGCTGGACCCTCGTCCGCGCGACGGCCGACTCGACCACCGACGGCGGGGCGGTCTGGCCCGAGTACGCGGTCGAGTACCGGACCGACCGCGGGACGTGCCTGAGCCTCGTCGGCGCGTCCGAGGGCCTCGGCGACGTGATGGTCGACGAGCCGCCGTACGAGCGCGACGTGCGCGTGCCCGGCGTCCCGATGCACGGCCCGGCGCGCCTCGGGTGGGGCGTCGCCGGCGAGCGCGCCGAGGGCTGGGAGGACGGCCGCGTCGCGACCGAGTGGTTCGGGGCCGACGTGCTGGCCGTCCGTGCCGAGGCCGCGCGCACGGACGCCTGCGCGCCGGCGTCGCCCGAGGCCGTCGAGACGCTCGTCGGCTCGCTGCGCCCGCTGGACCCCGCCGACGACGCGGCCAACGTCGGGCTGGTCTCGTTCGTCGAGTCCGGGGAGGACGTGGCCGAGACGCCGCCCGGGCCGGACCCCGAGGCGGTCGCGCGGGACGCGTTCGGGACAGCCGAGGCCGGCCAGCTGCCGGCCATCGTCGAGACGCTGCGCCGGCACGGCCGCGTCGTCGTGGTGATGGTGACGCTCGCCGACGCCGCCGACGACTCGGTCCGCGACCAGCGCACGCGCGCCGTGCTCGTGCGCCGTGCGGACGGCTGGCACGTCCACGCCGCCGGGCAGCAGGTGCGCTGCCAGCCCGGCCGCGGCCACGCCGAGTGGTCGGCCGAGTTCTGTGTCTGAGCGGCCCGCCGCCCGCCCGCCCGCGGCCCGCCGGACCGTCTGCGTCGTCGGCGCGGGCGCGGCCGGCTTCGTCGCGGCCCTGTTCGCGGCCCGCGCCGGCGCGCGCGTCGTGCTCGTCGAGAAGACGAAGGCCGGCGGCAAGAAGATCGTCGTCTCGGGCGGCGGCCGCTGCAACGTGCTGCCGGGCGA
>JAYWIE010000483.1:0-8391 GCA_043789155.1 Rubricoccaceae bacterium
CTCGCGGACCAGCTCGCCGCCGTTACCGAGGCCAGCCGCCGCCGCGGCCACGCCCGCCCGGACCTCGCGCTGCTCACCGACGGCCTCCGCGCCGAGCGCGAGCAGGGCATCACCATCGACGTCGCCTACCGCGCCTTCGCCACGCCGCGCCGCGCCTTCCTCGTCGCCGACACGCCCGGCCACGTCCAGTACACGCGCAACATGGTCACCGGCGCGTCGACGGCCGACCTCGCCGTCGTGCTCGTGGACGCCCGCCACGGCGTCCGCACGCAGAGCCGCCGCCACGCCTTTATCGCGAGCCTGCTCGGCATCCGCCACCTCGTGTTCGCGGTCAACAAGATGGACCTCGTCGGCTACGACGCCGACGCCTTCCGGGCCGTCGCGGACGACGCCGCGGCTTTCGCCGCGCGCCTCGGCGTGCCGGACGTCGCCACGATCCCGGTCTCGGCGCTCCACGGAGACAACGTCGCCGAGCGCTCGCCGGCCATGCCGTGGTACGGCGGCGCGACGCTGCTGCACCACCTCGAGCACGTCGCCGTCGGCGGCGACCGCAACCCCGTCGACTTCCGCTTCCCGGTCCAGCTCGCGCTCCGCCCGGACGCCCGGTTCCGCGGCGTCGCCGGGACCGTCGCGTCGGGCGCGATCCGGGCTGGCGAGCGCGTCGCGATCCTCCCGTCGGGCCGCGAGACGACCGTCCGCGCCGTGTACGAGTCCGGCCGCGAGATCGCCGAGGCCCGCGCGGGGCAGGCCGTCGTGCTCGCGCTCGCAGACGACGTGGACGTCGCGCGGGGCGACCTGGTCGTCCGCGACCTCAACCGGCCCGCGGTCGGGACCGACATCGAGGCGATGCTGTGCTGGATGGACGACCGGCCGCTCGACCCGTCGCGCCGCTACCTGCTGCGCCAGACGACGCGCGAGACGCCCGCGCGCGTCGCCGCGGTCGTGTACCGTGTCGACGTGGACACGCTGCACCGCACACCCGCCGACGCGCTCGCGCTCAACGACGTCGGGCGCGTCCGGATCGAGACCGCCGCACCCGTCCCGTTCGACGCCTACCGCGACAACGCCGCGACGGGCGCGTTCGTCCTCGTCGACGCCGACACCAACGCGACGGTCGCGGCCGGGATGGTGCGCGGGGGGGCAGCGATGGTGGGCGGCGCGCAACCGGCCGCGAGCCCCGCCGCTCCCGTCTCGCCCGACGTCGTCCGGGACGCGCCCGGCGTGACGCGCGCCGAGCGCGAGGCGCGGCAGGGCCACCGCGGCGGCGCGCTCTGGCTCACGGGCCCGCCCGGCGCGGGCAAGTCCGCCATCGCGCGCGCGGCCGAGCGCGCCCTGTTCGCGCGCGGCGCGACCGTCGTCGTGCTCGACGGCGACGACCTGCGCCACGGCCTCACCGGCGATCTCGGCTTCGCGCCCGAGGATCGCCGCGAAAACGTCCGCCGCGCGGGCGAGGTCGCCCGGCTGCTCGTGGACGCCGGGGCCGTCGTGCTGTGCACGTTCGTCTCGCCGTCGCGCGCGGACCGCGCGGCCGTCCGCGCCCGGTTCGCGCCCGAGGACTTCGCCGAGGCGCACGTGACGGCGCGGCTGGCGACGCTCCGCGCGCGCGACCCGAAGGGCCTCTACGCGCGCGCCGCGCGCGGCGATGTCCCGAACCTGACGGGCGTCGGCGCGCCGTACGAGGCCCCGGACGCGCCCGAGCTGACGCTCGACACGGACGCGCTCGCGGTCGAGGCGTCCGTCGCGGCCGTCGTCGCGCACCTCGCCGCGCGCGGCTGCGTCCCGGCCCTACCTGTGGCGGCATGAGGTAGGGCGTGCTCGCCGAGCGCGCCGCAGTCAGCGCGCAGGCGTTACCGACGAGCGGGTGCGGTCCGGCCCGGCGTCAGCGGGCGCGGATGACGGTCTGGACGCGCTCCGTGCCCCCGGCCCGCAGGCGGACGCGGTAGAGGCCGGCGGCGAGGCCCGCGCCGTCGAGCGCGATCTGGTGGTCGCCGGGCCCGTACGCCCCGCCGAGCGTCGCGACGGTCCGCCCGAGAACGTCCGTGACCTCGACCCGGACGTCCGACGCCTCCGCGAGCACGAACCGCAGCGCGGTGCCCGCCCGGAACGGGTTCGGCGCGGCCGGCAGCAGCGCGAGGCGGCGGTCGTCCGGGCCCGTCTCGCCCGGCGTCGCGGTGACCGTGAGCCGCGCGAGCACCGGCAGGTGGTCCGACGTCGTCGTGGTGTACTGCGTGATGCCCGTCAGCAGCTCGGCGTAGCGGTCGCCCGAGCCGGCGACGTAGGCCGTGCGCGCGCCGCCGCCGAGCAGGATGTGGTCGATGGTCGAGCCGGTGCTGCAGGTCGTGCTCGACCCGCAGAAGGTGCCGATGTTCTGGTCCTGGAGGCGCTGCGTGGCGAAGACGTAGTCGTCCGTGTCGGCGACGAAGTTGGCGTAGGGCGACGCCCGCCCGCCGCCCGAGATCGAGCCCGTAAGCTCGTCGTTGAAGTCGCCGAGCACGACGACGCTGCGGCCCTGCGCGATCTGGTCATCGACGTAGGCCTTGAGGGCCGTGGAGGCGGCGAGGCGGCGGTCGTAGGAGGGGCCGTCGCCGGTGGCCTTGGCGTGGACCGCGATAAAGCGGATCTGGCGAACGGCACCGCCGAGGGTCACGTCGGCGACGAGCTCGAGCGGGAGCCGGCCGGCGAAGTTGAAGGACTGGCTCGGCAGGATCGTCTGCGGCGTCCCCACGACCCGCACCACGGAGGTGTTGTAGGCGAAGGCGAGGCGCTGGTTGAAGACGGGGTCCGACGAGACGTTCGGCCCGAGGACGGTCGCGTAGCCGTCGTCGGCGATGGCGGCCGTGAGCGCGGCGAAGCCGGTCGTCGAGACGACCTCCTCGAGCGCCCACAGGTCGATGCCGGCGCGCTCGAGCACGGCCTGGACGCGCTCGGCCTGCTGGGCGTCGTTCGGGCCCTGCGTCGGCTCGCCGAAGAACTCGAGGTTCCACGCCGCGACGTCGAGCACGGCGGCGTCGCCGCGCGGCGTGACGGTGATCTGGGCGTGCGCGGCCGAGGCGGCGAGGGCGAGCGCGACCGCGACGAGGCGCGTGGCGGAACGGAGCATGTCGGGGCGCAGCGCGCCGGGCGTGGAGGCGCCAAAGGTAGGGGACGGCTGCGCGGATCGGGTGAACGGGCCGGGTAGATTGGCGCGCCCCACCGCCGCCGCCCGATGCCCGCCGATCCCACGCCCCGCGCGACCGTCATCGGCGACGCCTGCCTCGGCGCGGCGCTGGCGGCGGGCGGCGTCGCCGCGGCGGCGGACGTCGTGGCCGGGGGCGTCGTGGTCGTGGCCGGGGACGTCGCCGGGCGGGCCGAGGCGGCGCGGGCGGCCGTCGCCGCGGGCGCGCACGTGTTCGTGGCGTGGCCGCCGGGCGCGACGGCCGAGGCCGAGGCGCTCCTGCGCGACGCCGAGGAGGCCGGCGTCGAGGTCGGCGTCGAGCGCCCGCTCGCGTGGCCTGCGGCCGCCGCGCCGTCGCAGGTCGTCGCGGTGACGCTCGCGACGGACGGGACGGCCTGGCCGCGCCGCATCGCAGGCGCGCTCGACGTCTGCGCTGGCCTCGCCGGGCGGCGCGAGGCGGTCCGGGTGACGGCCGAGGCCGACCGCGACGGGGCGCGCCTGCGGGCGGTCGCGGTGACGGTCCGGTTCCAGAACGGCGTGCTCGCGCACGTCCTCGTCCGCTCGGGCGAGGCGTCGGGCGCGGTCGCCCGCGTGACGTCGGGCGGGGCCGAGGCGTCCGGCGACGTCGCGGACGCGCTCGCGGCGGAGGCGGCGGCGTTCGTGCGGGCGGTCGCGGCGGGCCGGCCGGCGGCGTACCCGCTGCACGACGCGCTCGCGACGCTGCGCCTGGCCGAGCGCGTCGCCGCGGCGCTGCGCTGACGGGGCGGACGACGGCGTCGGGGGGGCGTCGGCGGACGGCGTCCGAGACGGAGGGCGGTGGCATCCGGGGAGGCGGGCACAGCAAGCTGTGCCCCTACGTTGGACGCGGGGTGCGGACGTCCGGGATGGATTCCCGTCGTCTCGGCTTGACGCCGGCCGAACCGTCCGGCACCTTCCACGTCCCGCATCCGCATCCCCCGTTGCCGCTCCCCTTCGACCCCGTCCTGCGCCGCGTCGGCGCGGAGGCTACGCGCCTCGGCGTGGCGGCGTACGCCGTCGGCGGGGCCGTGCGCGACGCGCGCCTCGGGCGCGACACGACCGACCTCGACATCGTCGTGGTAGACCCGGCGGGCGGCGCGCGGCCGGGCGTGGCGCTCGCGCGGGCCGTCGCCGCAGGCCTCGGCGTCCGCGCCCCGGCCGTCTACGAGGCCTTCGGGACCGCCGCGGTGACCGTCCCGCCCGACCGCCTCGACGCGCTCGGCGTGCCCGCGGACGCCCTCGGCGGCGCGCCGCTCGTCGCCGAGTTCGTCGGCGCGCGGCGCGAGAGCTACCGCGCCGACAGCCGCAAGCCCATCGTCGAGGACGGCACGCTCGCCGACGACCTCGCCCGCCGCGACTTTACGGTCAACGCGCTCGCGGCAGACCTGCACCCGGACCGCTTCGGCGAGACCGTCGACCTCCACGGCGGCCTCGCCGACCTTGCCGCGCGCGTGCTCCGGACGCCGCTCGACCCGGGCGTCACCTTCGCCGACGACCCGCTGCGGATGATGCGCGCGGCGCGCTTCGCCGCCCAGCTCGGCTTCACGGTCGCGGGCGAGGCCGAGGCGGCGATGGCCGCTCACGCCGAGCGCCTCGACATCGTGAGCCCGGAGCGGATCACGGACGAACTGGGCAAGCTGCTCGCCGCGCCCGTGCCGTCGGTCGGGCTGGGCCTGCTGTACCGGACGGGCCTGCTCGCGCGCGTCCTGCCCGAGGTGGCGCGCCTCGCCGGCGTCGAGGAGGTCGGCGGGCGCGCGCACAAGGACAACTTCTGGCACACGCTCGAGGTCGTCGACAACCTCGCCTTTCTGCAGCACGGCGTCGGCGTGGGCGACCGCGTGGGCGGCTTCGACCTGTGGCTCCGCTGGGCGGCCCTGCTGCACGACGTCGGCAAGGCCGAGACGAAGCGCTGGGAGCCGGGGACGGGCTGGACCTTCCACGGCCACGAGGACGTCGGCCCGCGGCGGATCGTGCCCGAGGTCTTCCGCCGGCTGCGGCTGCCGCTCGGCGAGCCGCTCGACTTCGTGCAGACGGTCGTCCGCCTCCACCACCGCCCCGCCGCGCTCGTCGACGCCGACGTGACCGACGCGGCCGTCCGCCGCCTCATCGTCGACGCCGGCGACGACATCGACGACCTGATGCTGCTCGTGCGGGCCGACGTGACGAGCAAGAACGCGCGCCGCGCGCGCAAGTACCTCGCCGGCTACGACCGCGTCGAGGCCCGCATGGCCGAGGTCGAGGCGCGCGACGGCCTCCGCAACTGGCAGCCGCCGGTCTCGGGCGAGGACATCATGGCGATGCTGGGCGCGGGCGAGGGCGTGGCCGTCGGGATGCTCAAGGCGTGGGTCCGCGAGGCGGTCCTCGACGGCGACGTCCCGAACGAGGCCGGGCCTGCGCGCGCGTTCGTCGCGGGGAAGCTGGACGAGGCGCGCCGCCGCGAGGCCCTCTTCCTCGCCGTCGTGCCGGCGCTGCGCGGGGCGGACCGCGCCGCGGCCGGGCCCGTCAAGGACGCCCTCTTCACCCACGACCTACCTCCCGGCCACGCCGCGGCGCTCGCGCACGTGCTCGCCGTCCGCGACGCCGCCCTCGCCGCCCGCGACGCGGAGGCGTCGCCGGGGGCGTCGTAACCGGCCCGGACGTCGCGGACGTCGAGGCCGTCGAAGCCGTCGGTCCGGTGCGTCGTGCCCGGTAGGGCCACAGCATGCTGTGGCCCTACGCCCACCGACCGTTCCCGCAATGCGGCGTGGTCCGCGACGCCCGTCGATCCGTCCCGCGATGCGGCCGACCGCGATGCCCGCCGGCGGGTCCTGCGTCGCGGCGACCTGCGTTTGCGCCATCCGGAGGGGCGGGCACAGCATGGCTGTGCCCCTACGGGCGGTGCCGCCCGGCGTCCGCGCCCGGCGTCCGCGCCGATCCTGCGCACATTCGCGCCCGGTGCCCGTTCGTAGACTCGGCCCACTGGCGACTGCCCACTGGCCACTGCCCGTATTTCCGCCCCCCGATGCGCCCCTGGTACAAGAACCTCGACTGGTTTACGCTCCTGCTTTGGGCGGGCCTCGTCTGCGTCGGCCTGACGGCGATCTACTCGGCGACGCACGGGCCGGCGCGCGAGTTCTTGAAGGACACCGTGCAGCAGAACTTTACGCGCCAGCTCGAATGGTTCGGCGTGTCGGCGCTCGTGATGCTGACGGTCCTGCTGACGCCCGCGCGGCTCATCGTGCGGCTCGCCCCGCTCGCGTACCTCTTCTGCATCGGCCTGCTCGTCGCCGCGATCCTGTTCGGGCGCGAGGTCAACGGGGCCAAGGCGTGGGTGTGGGGCCTGCAGCCGGGCGAGATCGGCAAGGTCGGGACCGTCCTCGCCGTGACGGCCCTGCTGGCGACGAAGGAGGCGCGGCAGGGCCGGTGGACGCACCTCGCCGGCGCGGCCGCGCTCCTGCTGATCCCCGTCGGGCTGCTGCTCGCGGCCAACGACACCGGGACGGCGCTCGTCTACCTCGCGCTCGTGCCGGTGATGCTGTTCTGGTCCGGGGCCGTGCCCCTGCCCGTGATGGCGCTGCTGGCCGCGCCGGCCGTCGCCGTGTACCTCGTCATCGGGAGCCCGGCGCTGGCGGCGCTGTTCGCGCTCGCGGCCACGGCCGGCTTCTTCGTCTGGACGCGCTCGAAGCGCATGGCCGGGGCAATGTTCGCCGCGACGGGTGTGATGGCGGCGCTCGCGCACACGGCGCTGTTCAAGATCCTGCAGCCGCACCAGATCTCGCGCATCGTCGCCTTCAACGACCCCGAGTCGTTCCGCTACGGCGCGGGCTTCCACATCATCCAGGCGAAGGCGGCCATCGGCTCGGGCGGCCTCTTCGGCAAGGGCTTCACGCACGGCACGCAGACTCAGCTCGCGTACATCCCCGAGAACTCGACGGACTTCATCTTCTGCGTCATCGGCGAGGAGTTCGGCTTCGTCGGGACGATGGTGCTGATGGCGCTCTTCGGCGTGCTCCTGATCCGGCTGGCGAGCCTCGGCGCGCAGGCCGGCTTCGCGCTCCCGCGCCTCTTCGTGGCCGGCCTGACGGGCATCCTGCTCGTCCACATCCTGATCAACATCGGCATGACGATCGGGCTGATGCCGGTCATCGGCATCCCGCTGCCGTTCATCTCGTACGGCGGATCCGCGCTGCTGGCCAACACGACGATGCTGGCCATCGCGCTGAACCTGCACGCGCGCCGCGACGAGTTCGCGGTCTACACGTCGCAGTGAGCGCGCTGCGCCGCCGGCGGCCCGCGCGCGCGCCGCGCCGCCGCGCGACGCCCGAGATCCTCGTCGGTCTCGCGGCCGTGCTGCTGAGCTGCGGCGCGCTCGTCGTGTCGGTCTTCCAGACGCGCATCCTGCGCGAGCAGCAGGGCGCGACCGTCTGGCCGCGCCTCGCCCTCGGGGCGGACCACGTCGACGCCACGTTCCGCTTCGTCCTCAGCAACGACGGCGTCGGGCCGGCGATCGTGCGCGAGGCCCGCTTCAGCGCGCGCGGCCGCTCCTACGCCACGTTCTCGGCGCTCGCCTACCGCGAGGTGCTCGACGCGATGGGCGACACGGCCTTCGCCGCCGGAAAGCTCTTCTCCGACATCGCGCCGGGGGCCGTGCTCCGCGCCGGGACCGCGGCCGAGCTCTTCTCGACGCGCAACAGCGCCCCGCTCGCGGACCGCCTCGCGGCGCTCACCGCGGACTCGTCGTTCCACGCCCGGATCCTCTACTCGGACGTCTACGGCGCGTGCTGGCGCATCGACAACGAGGACGTCCGCTCGGCCGAACGCTGCGCGGACCCGGAGCGGTGACGGCTCGGCCGCGCGCGCGCTCCCCGGCCGGCGGCGTCAGTCCGCGTCGCGGACGAAGCGCGTCCGCCGGCCCGTCGGATCTGTGAGGACGAGCCGCGTGCCCTCGCGCACGAGCGTCGCCGCGCCCGGCAGCTCGGCGAACCGCACGATGCGCCCGACGAGCATGCCCGTGTAGGCGGCCGTGCCGCCGCCCGGCGCGCGGTCCACGCCGCGCAGGATGACGTGCCCGCCGGGGTTGACGACGAGCGTCTTCTCGAGCACGCCCGTCCGGATGTCGCGCGTCTGCGCGGCGTCGCCCACGACGTCGACGGCGATCCAGCGGCCGACCGGCAGGACGTCCGCCGGGGCGGGCGCGGCCCGGGCGGCGGGGGCGGCGGGCCGCGCCGCCGGGGCGGGCG
>JAYWIE010000484.1:0-2371 GCA_043789155.1 Rubricoccaceae bacterium
GCCCCAGCGGGGCGTCTCTACGGGAATGCGGTGGGGGGCGGCGGGGAGGTGGCGGGACGCCCCGGCGACGTCTTTGACGGCGGGCGGAGCGTTTCCGCGGGCGCTACGTTGGAGGCCGTCCGTCTCCCCCGCCCCGCCGTGCGCCGTCTCGTCCTCAGGTCAGGGTTCACCCTGCTGCTCCTCCTCGCGGCCGTCCCGCTCGCGGCGGCCCAGACGCCGGCCGACACGTCGCGCGCGACGCGCCCCGACCCCGAGGCCAACGAGCCCGACGCCGGCGACCCCGGCAGCATCGACGACGGCACGGCCTACGACGACGGCAGCGTCGAGGTCGTGCCGCGCCTCTCGCCGAGCGCGCTCTACTCGGCCAACCGCGGCTTCGGCATCGGCGGCGGCGTGACCGTCCGCAACCTCGGCTGGCGAGGCTCCGAGGTCGGCCTCGACGTGCGCGCGCAGCAGCACTTCCTCTCGGCCGGCGTCATCGCGCTCACGTCGGACCCCTACGCGCAGCACGTCTTCGGCGCGCTCGCGGGCAACATCTCCACGACCAACCGGCGGCAGTTCTTCGGCGTCGGGCCGTTCACGAGCGGCAGCCAGGCCCTGCTGCTCTCGCACGACGCCGCCGACGCCGAGGCGCGCGCGGGCGTCTACCCGTTCGGCACGACGGCGCTGCTGGTCCAGCCCGGCGTGCGGCTGCTCGTCGACCGCTCGGGCGACGTCCGCGACGACAGCCCGGCCGCCCTCACCGACCTCAGCCCGGCCTCGCAGGCGGCCGTGACGTCGATCCGCAACCAGACGCTCGTAGGCGTCTCGGCGGGCGTCGAGGCCGTCGTGGACCTGCGCGACTGGCCGTCGTACCCACACCGCGGCGCGGTCGTCTCGGCCGAGGTCCGCCGCTTCGAGGGCCTCGGCGGCAACACGCTCGGCTTCACCCGCGTCTCGACGCAGATGGCGGGCTACGTCCCGATCTACGGCCGGACGGCCGTCCTGCTCTCCTTCACGGGCATCGTCACGCGCCAGGGCGACGCCGACGGCGACGGGCAGGCGGACCCGATCCCCTACGTCTACCTCCCGACGCTCGACGAGCGCGTGGCCGTCGCGTACCAGCAGGACCGCCTCACCGGGCGCGACATCCTCGCGGCCGGGCTCGGCGTGCGCGTGCCGCTCTACGACCTCCTCGGCGTCTACGGCATCGACGCCGTCGCGATCGGCTACCTCGGCAACGTCTACGACGACGTCTTCCGGCAGTTCAGCCCGGCCGTGGGCTTCCGGCAGAACATCACCGCAGACCCCGACGGCCGTGCGACGCTCAGGCCCGCGCTCGGCCTCGGCATCGGCATCGTCAACCTCGACAAGGAGCGCGTCGTGCTCGGCGCGCTCATCGGCATCGGCCCGGTCGGCGTCTCGGTGGCGTCGCTGCGGATCGCGTACAACCTGCGCGACTCGCGCCCGCTGTTCCGCTAGGGCCGGGCACCGGGTCGGATGCCTATCCCGTTGTTCGTCATAGGTGTCGGTGCATACGGCACACCGCAGAGCGGGCGTTCGGGGGGCACTCACACGTCCCCTGCCCGATGCGCCTCGCCGTCCTCGCCGCCGCACTCCTCGTCGCCCTCGCGCCGGCCGCCGCCGCGCAGACGCCCGACATCCGCCGCGTCCTCTCGCCCGCGCTGCCCGACACCGTCACGACGGAGGCACTCGACGAGGCCAACGGCCGCGCGACGGGTGCCGAGACGGGCGCGCGCTTCACAGGCATCGTCCGGGACGTCTGGCCGAACGGGCGGCTCAAACTGCTGCGCTCGGTCGAGAATGGCCGCGCGGCAGGCCTCTGGACCGAGTGGTACGAGAGCGGCGTCGTGCGCTACCTCGCCGAGTGGCATCCCGACGGCGCGGGCGAGGGCGCGTGGTTCTACTTCCACGAGAACGGCCTCGTCCGCGACCGGACCGTCTACCGCCGCGACCGGCCGGTCGGGCCGTCCGAGGGCTGGCACGCGACCGGGCGCAAAGCCTTCGAGGGCGTCTACGACACCGACAGCCGCCGCACGGGCCTCTGGCGGTGGTGGCGTGAGGACGGGTCGGTCGACCGCGAGGTGACGTTCGCCGCCGACACGGCCGTGAGCGTCGCCGCGACGTGGCGGCCGGGCGCGCCGAGCCCCTGCGCGACGCCGTGCCTGTTCGCGCCGGGCGTCGTCTCGACCGACGCCGAGGAGTTCCGGCTCGCCTTCACCCCGGACGGCCGCGAGGCGTACCTCGCGCGGCGGCCCGCCGGCGGCGTCCAGCAGATCTACGTCTCCCGCTACACCGGCGGCGCGTGGTCCGCTCTCGTCCTCGCCCCGTTCTCGACCAGCGTCGAGGAGGAGCCGTTCGTGACGGCCGA
>JAYWIE010000485.1:0-2369 GCA_043789155.1 Rubricoccaceae bacterium
CGCCCGCCGCCGGGCCGCGAGCGAGACGCCCCCGACGCCCCCCGAGCCGTCCGAGGAGGCGAAGCGCGTCAAGGCCCGCGCCGACGCGCTCGTCCGCGAGCAGCGCTACCGCGACGCGCTCGACACGATGGCCGAGGGCCTCGCGCGCGACTCGACCGTCGCCGCGTATGCCGACTTTACCGACCGGCTCGGCAAGGTCGTCGAGGTCGAGGAGGACCCGGCGCTCGCGCCGCCGGCCGCGCCGGAGACGACCGCGCCGCGCCTCCCCGTTCCTCCGCCCGTCCCCGCTGCCCCCGCCGGCCCGACCCGCCTCTGATGTCCCGCTTCGCCTTTCTCCTGCTGCTCGCGCCCGCGCTCGCGCTCGCTCAGCGCGGTCCGGCTGCGCCCGCCGGCCCGCCGCCGTCCGCCGCGATGCCGCCCGAGGCGGCCGTGCGCTACCACGAGGCCGCGCGCCTCTACGTCGACGGCCAGAACGCGCCCGCCCTCGCCGCGGCCGAGGCGGCCGTCGCCCTCGCACCCGGCAGCCGCCGCGCCGTCGCCCTCCGCGACCTCATCAAGGAGCAGCAGGAGCGGCAGGACCAGCAGCAGAGTCCCGAGGACCAGCCGCAAGAGCCGCCGCCGGACCCCCAGCAGGGCCCGAACGGCGACGACCCGAACGAGCCGCCGCCCGGCCAGAACGGCCAGCAGCCCCCGCCGGACGAGGGCTCGCCCGCGCCGTCGGACCGCCCCGGCGAGCCGCAGCCCGGCATGACGCGCGACCAGGCCGAGCGCATCCTCGACGCCGTCGGCGGCGACGAGCGGAAGCTGCTGCGCCGCTTCCGCCGCGAGCCCTCGCGCGTCCGCACCAACGAGCAGGACTGGTGACGATCCCCGCCCCCCTCCGCCCTCTCGCCGCGCTCGTGCTGCTGCTGCTCGCCGCCGCGCCGGCCGTAGCGCAGGTCCGCGCCGTTACCCGCGTCTCGGCGTCGCGCGTCGACGTCGGCGACCGGCTGGCGTACACGCTCGTGCTGCGCGGCACGGCCAGCGGGCGCTTCCCGACGCCGCCGGCGACGGCCGGCCTGCGCGCAGTCCAGGCCTCGCCGACGTCCGACGTGCGGCTCCAGGTCAACGGCGACGTCCAGCGCGAGCTCACGTGGACGTTCGAGGCCGTCGGCGCGGGCGCGGCGCGCATCGGGCCGTACCGCGCCGACATCGGCGGCGGGCGGACCATCGTCGCCGCGGCGACGAGCATCACCGTCGCCTCGGGCGCGCCGAACCGGGTCCCGCAGCCGGTGCGGCCGGTCCCGATGCCCAACGCCGCACCCAACGCTGCGCCCGGTGCTGCGCCCGCGCCGAGCGCCGCGCCGGCCGAGCGCGCGGACCTCTTCGCGCGCATCGAGCTCTCGGCCGAGCGCGTCGTCGTCGGGCAGCAGGTCGTCGCCGAGATCGTGCTCTACTTCTCGCCTGACCTCCAGCTCCGGCAGACGATCGCGTCGCGGTCGTGGGACACGCCCGGCTTCTGGCGCGAGGAGCTCGAGGTCGCCTCGACCGTCCCGCGACCGGTCACGCTCGGCGGGCGCGCCTTCGAGGCGCTCACCGTGATGCGCGTCGCCCTCTTCCCGACGCAGGCCGGCCGCCTCGCGCTGCCGCCGATGGCGTTCACCGTCGACTTCCTCAGCGTCGACCCGTTCGGGATCGACCCCAACGACCCGTTCGCGCCGTTCTTCGCGCCGTTCTCGGGCGGCGGGCTGGACGAGGCCGACATCGAGGCCCCGGCCGCCACGCTCGAGGTCGTCCCGCTCCCGCCGGGCGCGCCGGCCGGCTTCTCCGGGGCCGTCGGGCAGTTCACGATGCGCGGGTCGCCGCTGCCCTCCGCCGTCGCCGCCGGCGACCCGCTCACGGCCGAGGTGACCATCGACGGCACGGGCAACCTCGCCACGCTCGGCGCGCCCGCGCTGCGCACGCCGCCCGGGGCCGACGCCTTCCCGCCGCGCGACGAGACGGCCATCGACCGGACGGGCCTGCGCGTGCGCGGCAGCCGCACGTTCCGCTTCACGCTCGTGCCGCAGGGCGGCGCGCCGCTGGACGTCCCGCCGGCCGTGTGGTCCTACTTCGACCCCGAGACGGGCACCTACCAGACGCTCCGGACCGACTCGGCGCGCGTCGCGGTGACGGGCGCGGCGACGCCGGGCGCGGCCGCGCCAGCCCCGGTCGGGCCGGCGGCGGGGCTCATCGCCGAGGCGACGTGGACCCGCCGCGCCGCGCCCGTCGGCGTGCTGTGGGGCGTGCTCGCGGCCGGGCTCGGGCTGCCCGCGCTCGCGCTCGCCGCCTCGTCCCTCGTCCGCCGCCGCCGCCGCGCCGCGCTCGCCGACACGCCCGGCAACCGCCGC
>JAYWIE010000486.1:0-2367 GCA_043789155.1 Rubricoccaceae bacterium
GCGGAGGCGCGCGCCGAAGGCGAGCACGGCGGCCGTCAGGCGGGCGTCGAGACGGGCCCGGAGCGAGTCCGGCGCGCCCTCGGCCTGAGCCGCAGGGTCGGTGATCTCGGGCGAGAGGGCGACCGGCAGCCCGTCGCGGTCGGCCCGCGCGAGCAGGCGGATCGCGGCGTCGCGGTCCACCGGGTCGGCCCACGCCGGCTGCCCGCCGCGGGCGTCGTAGAAGGCGCGGACGGCCGCCACCGACGCCGCGGACGAGGCGGCGTCGGCGGTCAGCACGGCCGGCTGCACGACGGCGGCGGTGCTGTCGGCCGCGAGCTGTGCCGCGAGCGCGTTCGCCACGCCCGAGCCGCGCACGGCCGCCACCCACGGCATCTCGACGCCGGCGACGCGGACGTCGGTCGCGGTGAGCGCCGCCCCGGCGACGGCGAGCGCGGCCCCGCCGAGGCCCAGCAGCCACCACCGGCGGCGGGACGAGGCGGGCGCTGTGTCAATGCTCATATCATTGCTAAGCTTAGGGCGACGTAGCGCGGTGTGGGATCACACGTGGAAGGTAGAGGGTTGGGATACGCTCGACCACAGCCATCCGCGTGCCCCTCCATTTTCTTATGTCATCAAATCCTGCAGTCGCGTCCGTACACACTGTCCGCGTCGCGTTCGACCCGGCGCGCGACGGCTTCGCGTTCCGCAACCACTTCACGTGGACCGAGCCCGACCTCGCGACGCTCGCGCATCGGCTCCGGCCTGCGTCGGCGGCGGCGGTCGGCAGTGCAGCCGCGCTCGGCGGGGCCGTCGGCGGACCGGTCGGCGCGGCGGTCGCGGGCCTCGGCGGGCTCGCGGCGGGCGCGACGGGCGTCGGCGGGGCGCTCGTGCGGGCGGTCGCGCAGAAGTGGCAGTCGTTCGGGCTGTGCGGCGGCATGGCGCTGGCCGCGATCGAGCGGTGGCCCGCGCCGGGCGTCCCGACGTCCGCGCTCGACGCGGTCGCGATGCGGCCGCTGCTGCGGAAGCGGCAGGAGCAGACGCTGCGCGCGTGCGCGCCGCGCTTCGCCGCCGCGTGGCTCCGCGCCCGTCGGACCGGCCCGGGCGACGCGCCGCTCGCCGGCGCGCTCGCGCGCGAGCTCGACCGCATCACCGAGACGCTCGCGGCCGGGCGTCCGGCCCTCGTCGGCCTCGTCGGCGACGCGCCGGACCCGTTCGCCAACCACCAGGTCGTCGTGTTCGGCATCGCGCGCAGCGGCCCGGTCGGGGCGTCGCTGGACGTCTACGACCCCAACGCGCCGGGCCAGACGCGCTGGGTGCGGGCCGCGCCCGGAAGCGCGCCGGGCACCACGCATCTCACGACGAGCCTCCCGACAGGAACGTCCAAGGCGGGCCGGGCGCACATCCACACGCAGGCCAACCGCCTCTCGCACCTCTTCGAGATTCGGGTGTGAACTGGTTTAAGGGTTGAAGATGGTCGGCTGAAACAGTTCCGGTTTATCCTACACATCCTCAAAATTATGTCATCCCGGACTTGATCCGGGATCTGCCTTTTGCATTACACGACGTGTAGAAAAGAAGAAAGGCAGATCCCGGATCAAGTCCGGGATGACAAATAGAAGCGCGGATTCAAATTTACCCACTACCCACTACCCACTACCCACTACCCACTACCCACTATCCACTGCCCACTATCCACTGCCCGCCTTACTCGGCAGAGAAGGTCGCGGCCGGCAGCTCCGGGTCGATCTCGATGGCCGAGAGCTGCGACTGGCCGGCCGGCTGACCGTCGACGGTCTGGACGTAGCGGAAGGGGAGCACGAGCGGGCCGCGCGGCGACGCGACGGCGCGGTAGTCCTCGAAGCGGACGACGACCTCGGCCGTGCCTGCCGTCGTGAGCTGCGTCGTCGCGAGCGACGCCGGGCGGCCGTCCGGCCCGACCGTCATGCGGTACGTCACGGACGAGCCGGGCGGGGTGAGGGCGAGCACGAGCGCGCCGTCGGTGCCGGCGGAGGCGTCGATGGCGAGGCGGTCGGCCTGGGCGAGGAGGTACGGCAGCGAGAGGAAGAGCTGGGCGCGGACGCCCTCGGCGAGCGCCGGCGGCGCGTCCAGCGAGCCCGTCGGCGTGACGACGCGGGCCGCGCGCTCGCCGAGCACGATCGTGACCGAGCCCGTCGCGAAGCGCTGCTCCGTGCGGACGAGCGCGGCGCGGTCGCCCTCGGGCAGGCGGATGGCCGTCGTGACGCCGATGGTCGCGGCGGCCGTATCGGCGGCGACCGTCTCGCCCTCGAGGCGCAGCGTGCGGATCGCGGCGAAGGCGTCGCGCCCGCCGAGCGCCGACGCGACGGCGGCGAGCGCGGCGGGGCCGGCCGTGGCCGAGCCGGCCGCGGG
>JAYWIE010000487.1:0-2365 GCA_043789155.1 Rubricoccaceae bacterium
GGCGCGCCGTTCCTCGTCGTCCTCCCGGCCACCGCTTCAGGCCGGCCGGCCGCCTACCGCGTCGTGAGCGCGCCGGCGCTGAGCTGGCTCGTGGACCGCTCGTTCTACTGGCGGACGCTGCCGACCGAGCGCGGCCTCATGCCGATCGTGTTCGAGCAGTCCGCCGCGGCCGACGAGCAGCTCGTGCTGCTGGTCGAGATCGTCGACTGATGGCCCGGACGGCCGACCTCGCTCCATCGGTCGAGGCGCGCCACCGCGCGGCCTTCCGGGACGCGCTCCCGGCGTGGTTCGACACGGCTCGCCGCGCGATGCCGTGGCGCGAGACCGGGCCGGACGGCCGGCGGGACCCGTACCGCGTCTGGCTCGCGGAGACGATGCTCCAGCAGACGCAGGTCGCCACGGCCGCGCCCTACTTCGAGCGCTTCGTGGCCGAGTTCCCGACCGTCGCGGCCCTCGCCGCGGCCCCGCTGGACCGCGTCCTCGTGCTCTGGGAAGGCCTCGGCTACTACTCGCGCGCCCGCAACCTGCACCGCGCCGCGCAGGCCGTCGCGGTGGAGCACGGCGGGCGCGTCCCCGCAACGGCCGACGCCTTCGGCGCGCTGCCCGGCGTCGGGCCGTACACGACGGCCGCCGTGCTGTCGCTGGCCTACGACGTCCCGCTCGCGGTGCTCGACGGCAACGTCGTCCGCGTGCTCGCGCGCGTCTTCGCCGTCGAGGCCGACTCGAAAGCGCCGCGCACGCGGGCCGCGTTGCAGGACGTCGCGACGGATCTGCTGGACGCCGACCGGCCCGGCCGCTGGAACGAGGCCGTGATGGAGCTCGGCGCGACAGTCTGCACGCCCAAGGCCCCCGCCTGCCCGGCGTGCCCGGTCAACGGCGTCTGCGCGGCCCGGGCACTCGGGACACCCGAGGCGTTCCCGGTCTCGGCCCCGCGCCGGGCCATCCCGCAGGCGACCGTCGCCGTCGGGCTCGTCACGGACGACGCCGGGCGCGTGCTGATGCAGCGCCGGCCGGAGCACGTCATGCTCGGCGGGCTGTGGGAGTTCCCGGGCGGCAAGGTCGAGCCCGGCGAGACGCCGGCCGCGGCCTGCGCGCGCGAGCTGCACGAGGAGCTCGGCATCACCGTCGAGGTCGGGCGCGAGGTCGCCATCGTGGACCACACGTACTCGCACCTGCGGGTCCGCCTGCACGCCTTCCGGTGCCGGATCACGGCCGGCGAGCCGCGGACGGTCACGGGCGAGCCGATGCGCTGGCTCGCGCCGGACGAGCTCAACGCCGTCGCCGTCCCGCGGGCGTCGCGCAAGATCATCGAGGCCGCCCGCGCCGAGGCGCGCGCCCCGCGCCTGTTCTGACGCGGACGCCGCGGACGCGGCTCCGGGTGCCGACGCCATTCCGGTTGGACGTCGTAGGGGCACAGCTTGCTGTGCCCGGCCCGCCGGATTGCAAACCGGATCGGCGGGCACAGCAAGCTGTGCCCCTACGACGGTGATCCCGGGGCCGTCGGAATCCCCTCCGCATCCCCGCGCGGCGCGGCGGCGTATCCTGCCGCGCACCACCGGACGCCGCGATGGACTCGCTCGGAGACCTGCTCCCGTTCCTCGTCGCCGCGGGCTACCTCGCGCTCAAGTTCCGCCGGCGGCCGGAGCGTGACCGCACCGCGCCCGTCGCCACGCGAGCAGCACGGCCGGCGTCCGCCGGCACGGCCGGGCCGACCCCGTTCGAGCAGCTACTCGCCCGTCTCGACCAGGAGACGACGGCTGCGCCGCCTGCCGCGCCGTCAGCGACGCGCGTGCCTGAGGCGCGGCGCGCCTTTGCCCGGACCGAGCCGCCGCGCCTGCCCGTCGCGCAGCGGCCGGAGAACGCCCTGTTCGCCGAGAACCGCGCCGCCTTCGCCCGCGACCAGGAGCGCGCAGCGCAGACGTCCGCCTTCCGCTCGCTCGAGGCGACGTCCCCCGAGACCTCGCGCGGCGACGCGACGCGCGGCTTCGACCCCTCGCAGCGCTTCTTCGACGCGCAGGGGTTCGACGCCAACACGCGCGGCTTCGAGCGCGGCGACGCCGGCGTCCGCCCGGCAGCCGTAGTTCGGCCGGGCCACGACCCGCAGGCCGTCGCCCCCGCGCCGCGCTTCGGCTCGCCCGCCGCGATCCGCGAGGCGTTCGTGCTCGCGACGATTCTCGCCCGCCGCCCGCAGCGCCGCCCGCGGCCCGCCGCGCACCCCGCCGACCCGAAGCGGGACGCCGGCGCGTGAAGCGGGCGTGCGGTACGTTCCGGGACCGACACCCCCCGCGCGCATGACCCCGCCCCGGCCCTTCCCGATGTCCACGCCCGACAGCGCGTGGCTGCGCATGGAGGCCCAGACCAACCC
>JAYWIE010000488.1:0-2357 GCA_043789155.1 Rubricoccaceae bacterium
CCCGAGTCGTCGGTGAGCCAGAGGTAGCGGCCCTGCGTCAGCGCCGCCGCCGTCCTGAGGACGTGCTCGGCCGTCGCGTCGACGCCCGACGCGCCGAGCGGGTAGAGGCGGAGGCCGCGCGCGCGCGCCTCGCGGACGGCCGCCATCGTCGCGGCGAGGCGCTCGGCGTGCGGCGGCGCGTCGGCGACGACGAACGCGATGCGGGCGGCCGTGCCCGTGCGCCAGTCGAGGTCCAGCATGGCCTCGAGGGCCTCGTCCATGGCCTCGGGCTGGTCGCCGCCGCCGCCGGCCGAGAGCTGCTCGAGGCGCTCGCGCATCTCGCGCTCGGAGCGCGTGAAGTCCCACCGCCGCACGACGAAGTCGTCGCCGCGGTCGCGGTACGCCACGAGCGCGAAGCGCAGGTCAGCGTCGGGGTAGTGGCGGCGCGTCTGCCGGACGATGGCCTCGAACTCGTCGGTGAGGTAGCGGTGCTCGTCGCCCATCGAGCCGGTGACGTCGAGGACGACGGCGAGGTCCAGGGCCTGCGGGCGCTCGGCGCGCGTGCGGAGGCGAACGACCCGCTGCGTGTCGCCGCGCAGGCGCGAGACGTCGACGGTCTCGGTCCGGGCCTCGCCGCGGCCGCCGGGCGGCGTCACGGTGACCGTGAGGCGGGCCGTGCCCGTGCCGAAGTCGTAGCGCGGGAAGAGCGCGAGGCGGCCGTCGGTGCCGGCCTCGGTCGTGAGCCCACGGCCCGCGGCGCGGCCGCCTTCGGCGTCGACGCGGACGCGCGCGCCGGCGACGGGCCGGCCGTCGAGGTCGACGACGCGCAGCGTGAGGCGGTCGTCGAGGCGGAGGTCGCGCAGCGACGACCCGCGCTGGACGGCGCGCTCGGAGTACGACAGGAAGCGGTCCCAGTTGAGGCCGTCGTCGATGTCGCCCGCGGTGAGGAGGCCGGCGCGCGCCTGCGACGGGCGCGCGCGGCGAGGCAACACGCCGCTGCGCTCGCCGTCGGCCGGGCTCTCGTCGCCGGCCGAGCCTGAGTCGTCGGACGAGCGCTCGCGCCGCATCGCCGTGCCGCTGCCGGCTGCGTCGACGGACTCTGACATGTAGCCGTCGGACGGGGCGGCGCTGCGGGACACTCTCGGTTCGGACGGCGGCGGCGGCGAGGCCGGCGGGAGCGGCGAGGTTGACGTCGGTCCCATGCGGCCCGGCGCGTCCGGCATGCGCATCTCGGTCCCGCGCGCCTCGCCCGCGACGACGGCCTCGGTCTCGGCGGGGGCGAGGCGGACGTCGAGGCGCGTCGCCTCCGCGAGCAGGACGCGCTCGACGCGCAGCGCGTAGCCGACGGCCGTCACGCGGACGTCGGCGGGGCCGGCCGTCGCGCCTGTGATCTCGAAGCGGCCCGCGGCGTCGGTCGCCGCGCCGAGGGCGGTCCCGGCGATGGAGACGTTGGCGCGCGCGACCGGCGCGCCCGTCGCGGCGTCGGTGACGGTGCCCGCGAGCGTGGCGGGAGCGGACGGCCGGGCCGTCTCCGAAGACGTCGGCCGGGCGGCCGCGGGCGGCGGCGCGGCCGCGGGCGCGAGCAGAAGCGGGGCGAGCGCGAAGGCGAACAGGCGAGACGGGCGCATCGGAGCGGGGGCGGGTGGTACAGGTCAGGCCGTGCCGGGACGCCGGAACGTCACACGGTCTGCCCCGCCCAACGCGCGCCGCTCCGGGATGGTGCGCTAACCCGTTCGATGTTGGGGACGTCCGGGAAAGCCAGGCGTCCTGTGCGACTCCGCAGCGCCCGGTGTCAGTTGAGGCTCGGGTCGTCGGGGAACGTCGAGAGTCTCCGAGCGACGCTGCACCACAGCGCCCGGTGTCAGTTGAGGCTCGGGTCGTCGGGGAACGTCGAGAGGAGGGCGTACTCGCCGCCCATGCGACGCAGCAGCTGCCGCCAGAGCGCGTCGTCCGATTCGGCGAAGACGAGGGCTCCGTCGCCGTCGAGCACGATCCACGCGCCGTCGTCGACCTCGGCGTCCAGCTGCCCCGGGCCCCAGCCCGAGTAGCCGACGAAGAAACGGACGTGACCGGTGTGGACCTGCCCGGCCTCGATGCCGCGGCGCAGCTCGTCGAAGGCCCCGCCCCAGAAGACGCCGTCGAGGACGGGCAGCGCGCTCTCGACGGCGTCGCCGAAGGGGTGGAGGTAGTGCAGCGTGTCCGTCTGCACCGGCCCGCCGAGCCACAGCTCGGCGTCGAACGGCAGCGCCTCGGCCGCGACCTCGGCCAGCGTCAGGCCGGCGGGCCGGTTGAGGACGAGCCCGAACGAGCCCTCCGTCGAGTGCTCGCACACGAGCACGACCGCGCGCCGGAAGTTGGGGTCCGCCATCGGCGGCTCC
>JAYWIE010000489.1:0-2355 GCA_043789155.1 Rubricoccaceae bacterium
CGCCTCGCCGCCGAGCGCCTGCTGCAGGACGAGCGCGCCCGCATCTCCCGTGACCTCCACGACCACGTCGGCGCGCAGCTCTCGACGCTGCTCGCCGACGTCGAGCTCGCGCGGCTCGCGCGCGGCGCGGCCGGCGCGGCGGACGCGCTCGGGGCCGTCGAGGCCGACGCGCGCGAGACGATGGCGCAGCTGCGCGAGTCCATCTGGGCCCTCGGCGAGACCGACGTCACGCTCGGGGCCCTCCGCGACCGCCTCGCCGCCGACCTCCGCCACCGCCTCCGCGGCCGCGCGCGGCCCGCGGCGGACGTCACGCTCGACGGACCGGCCGGGCGCGTCCTCCGGCCCGAGCAGGCGCTCCACCTCTACCGCATCGCACGCGAGGCCTGCACCAACAGCCTCAAGCACGCCCGCGCCGAGCGCCTCGCGGTCCGCATCGCCGCTACGGACGGCGGCGAGATCCGGATCGAGATCTGCGACGACGGCCAGTTTCTCCGCATGCCCGCCGACGGCCCACCCGGCGACGGCCCACCGGACGACGGCGCACCGGACGACGGCGCGTCCGGCGACGGCGCGGCCGGCCTGTCGGGCTTCGGGCTGGACTCGATGCGCACGCGCGCCGCCGCCCTCGGCGCGACGTTCAGCCTCGACACCGACGGCGGCACGACCGTCCGCGTCGTCGTCCCGGCGTGAGGTAAAACGGGATATGGGATGGGGGATATGGGATGAGCAGAAAATCCCGCACCCCGCATCCCGTATCCCGCATCCCCCGCCGGGCACCGCGGCGGGCCGGCGGCGTTGGGCGAGCATGACCGACACGTTCTACACCGACCTGCCCGCGCTCGGCCGCTTCGAGCGCCTCGCCGACCCCGACGCCTACACGCCCGTGCCGCCGGACTGGACGGTCGTCATCACCGACGTCGTCGGCTCGACCGTCGCCGTGCAGGCCGGGCGCTACCGCGACGTCAACTACGTCGGCGCGGCGTCCATCGCGGCCGTGCTCAACGCCGTCGGCCGGGCCGACGTGCCGTTCGTGTTCGGCGGCGACGGCGCGACGCTCGTGCTGCCGCCGGCGCTCGTCGAGCCCGCGCTCGCCGCGCTCGCGGCCCTCCAGCACCACGCCTCGACGCGGCTCTCGCTGCGGCTGCGCGTCGGGCGCGTCGGCGTGGCCGAGATCACCGCGGCGGGCCACGACCTCGCGCTGGCGCGCTTCGAGGTCGCCGAGGGCTACGCGCAGGCGCTCCTCACCGGCAGCGGCCTCGGCTGGGCCGAGGCGCAGATCAAGGGCCCGGCCACGGCCGAGCGCTACGCCTCGACGGCCGCGCCGGCCGAGGGCGCGGACCCCTACGCCGGCCTCGAGTGCCGCTGGGAGGACGTCGTGAGCCCGCACGGCGAGACCGTCTCGCTGCTCGTCTCGGCCGCCGAGGGCCCCGGCGCGACGGCCGTCTACCGCGACGTCCTCGCGGCCGTCGAGGACGTCTACGGGCCCGGCGAGACGATGCACCCGGTCGCGCTGGACCGCCTGCGGCTGGCGAGCGACGCCGACCGGTTCGCGCCCGAGGCGCGCCTGCGCCGCCCCGACGCGCGCCGCCGCTACACGGCCGAGCTGTGGCTCCGCAACGTGCTCGGCCGCTACCTCGTCCGCAACAAGACGCGGACGTCCGAGACCGACTGGGGCCTCTACCCGACCAAGCTGCGCGCCTCGACCGACTACCGCAAGTTCGACGGCGTGCTCCGGATGATCCTCGCCGGGACGCCCGAGCAGCGCGCGCGCCTCGAGGCGACGCTGGACGCGGGCTTCGCCGCGGGCGTGCTCGCCTACGGCCTCCACGTCTCGGACCGCGCCATCCTGACGTGCCTCGTCTACGAGCGCATGGGCCGGCAGGTCCACTTCGTCGACGGGGCCGGCGGCGGCTACACCGCGGCCGCGGTCCCGTTCAAGCGCCGCATGAAGGAGCTCGCCGCCCGCGCCGCCGCCTGACGCGCCGTGGCGTCGCTGAGGCGCAGACCGCATCGGTCGGACCGCATCGGTCGGACCGCGGACGGCTCGGCGAGCCGTCCCTACCTGCGTCTCGCTCGTCGCCTGGCGAACACCACGTGGGGCGTGCTCGCCGAGCGCGCAGCGCGCACACCCGCGCGCCCGGCGTCGCGCCCGGCGTCTGACGGATATTCCGGCCTCCCGCTCCGCCGCCCGCCGTGCCCGACCCGACCCCCGCCGTCTCGCCCTACGTCGCGCAGCGCCTGCTCGAGCTGTGCATCGAGCTCGGCACGCCGCGCGACATCGCCGCCGTGCTCGCGGTCATCCTCGACGCGACGACGGACCTGCTCGACTGCGGCCGCGCCTCGCTGCTGCTCTAC
>JAYWIE010000490.1:0-2355 GCA_043789155.1 Rubricoccaceae bacterium
GCCGGCGTCCTGATGCTAGACCTCGTGCTCGCGGCGATGCTCGGCCTCGGCCTGTGGCGCGGCCTCCAGACCGGCGCGCTGCTCCAGATCGTCGGCACGCTCGGCTGGATCGTCGCCTTCGTCGTCGCGACGGCCGCGATGGGGCCCTTCGGCGATGCGGCAGCGGCGAGCCTCGGCGTGAGCGGGCGCGTCGCGCCACTGCTCGGCTTCGTCGTCGCGTTCGGCGTCGTTGTGGCCGGGCTGACCGTCGCCGCGCACGGCATCCGCAAAACGCTCAAGGCGATCAAGCTCGGCGCGGTGGACTCGCTCGCCGGGGCCTTCCTCGGGCTCGTCCGGACGGCGTTCGGGCTCAGCATCTTCCTCCGGGTCGCGGGCGTCTCGCTCGTGCCCGGCGGCGACCCGGTCCTGATCTCGGCCGAGTCCCGCGCCGCGAGCGTCCTCTACCCGCCCGTCGAGGCCGCGGCCCCGGCCGTCTGGAACGCCGCCCGGAAGGTCTTCCCGGGCGCGCAGGAGCGCCTCGGCAGCCTCTTCAACTCGTTCGACGAAAGTGGGTAGTGTCACGAGCGGGCGCTCGTGAGCCAGTCGGCAGTGGCCAGTAGACGGTGCCTCCCACCGCGCCTCCTGCTCACCGGCGGCCCACCCTGCCACTGGCCCCATCCCACTGCCCACTGGCCCTCGCAATGATCCCCACCCGGCTCCGGCTCCGCAACTTCCTCTCGTACGGAGAGAACGCGCCCGCGCTGGAGTTCGGCGCGTTCCACGTCGCGTGCCTCTCGGGCGGCAACGGGCAGGGCAAGAGCGCGCTGCTGGACGCGGTGACGTGGGCGCTGTGGGGCGAGGCGCGCAAGTCCAGCGACTCGCGCAAGCCGGACGAGCAGCTGCTGCGCGCCGGCGCGCGCGAGATGGAGGTCGACTTCGAGTTCTCGCTCGGCGGCGCGGGCCACCGCATCGTGCGCCGGTACACGCAGACGGCGTCCGGCAAGTCGTCCAAGCCCGGCCTCGAATTCCAGGCCGCCGACGGCGCGGGCGGCTTCGTCGCGCTCACGGCCGAGAGCGTCCGCGCGACGCAGGCGGCCATCGACGCCCGCCTCGGCATCGACTACGAGACGTTCGTCAACTCGACGTTCCTGCTGCAGGGCCGCTCGGACGAGTTCACGCGCAAGAAGCCTGGCGAGCGCAAGCAGATCCTCTCGCGCATCCTCGGGCTCGACCGCTACGAGCGCCTCGCGACGGCCGCCGGCGCGCGCTACTCGGGCCTGCGCGAGCGCATCGCGACGCTCGACGCCGAGGCCGAGCGCCTCGTCGCGGCGACGCAGGACGCCCCTACGTGGCAGGCCGAGCGCGAGCTGCTGGCGCGCGAGATCGAGACGACCGAGGCCGCGGCCACGGCCCTCGACGCCGCCCTCGCCGAGCAGGCCACGGCCCTCGCCGCGCTCGACGCCGCCGCGGCCGACGATGCCCGCCTCGCCGACGCGCTCGCGCAGGCGCAGGCCCGAGCTGCAGACGTCGCCACGGAAACCGGGCGTCTCGACGGCCGCATCGCCGAGGCCGACGCGCTCATCGCGGAGTCTGCGCGCATCGAGGCCGACCACGCTCGCTACGAGGCCGTCCGCACCCGGCGGACGACGCTGGACGAGGCCGCGACGCTCCACGCCGCGCTCGCCGCGCGCGCGGCCGCGCTGCGCCTGGACGTCCAGAAGGCCCTCGCGGAGGCCGAGACGCGCCTCGCCCGCCTGGCGGCCGACGTCGACAACCTGCGCGAGCGGGTCCGCGAGGACGAGCGCGTCGTGCTCACCCGCGACGCCGTCGCCGCCGCCGTCGCCGCGTCGGACGCGGCCGTGGTCGAGCGGGCGGCGCTGGAGCGCGTGCGGACGCTCCGGACCACGGCGCAGGCGACGGCCGAGGGCGTCGACAAACGCCTCGCCGGGCTCCGCGGCGCGCTCGGGCAGTCGCTCAAAGAGCTGCGCGGGCAGGTCGAGCACCTCACCGCGGCCACGGCCCCGGCGGACCCCGAGCAGGCGGCCGCCCTCGTCGAGAAGGCGGCGGCGGCCGCAGTGGCAGCCGAGACGATGGACCGCGTCCGCGAGCAGGGCACGGCAGCCGGAGCCGACGCGGCCGCGCTCGGGGCGACGCTCGCACGCCTCCGCGAGGACGCCGCGGCGCTCCGCCTGCGGCAGGACCGCGCCGAGACGCTCACGGACGAGACGTGCCCGACCTGCGGGACCGAGCTCACGGACGAGCACCGCGCGCACGTCGCCGAAACGGTCGCGCGCGACCTCGCGGCCGTCGACGCCCGCATCGCCGCCGCGGGCGCTCAGCACGCTCAGGCCGAGGCGCGTGTCGCCATGCTGCGGA
>JAYWIE010000491.1:0-2349 GCA_043789155.1 Rubricoccaceae bacterium
GCTCGCGGGCCTGGCCGTAGTACAGCCGCTGGACGGGCTCGCGGACGGCCTCGGAGCGGTCCAGCCCGAGCAGGAGCGCGCGGCGGAGCGGGTGCGACCCGGCGACGGCCTCGACCTCCTCGCGGAGGCTCTCGAGGCGGCCGAGGTCCGCGTAGCGCGCGCCGTCGGGCGCGAAGCGGACGCCGGCGGCGTCGCGGGCGCGCTCGCCGGCGCGGTGCAGGCCCAGCCCCGAGCGCGCCGCGGCGAAGCCCAGCAGGAGCGCCGCGACGGCGGCGACGCCGAGCGCGCCGGCTCCGGCGCGCGTGAGCGCGCGCCACGTCGCGCCGGCGGCCCGGCGCGTGCGCCGCGCGAGGTGCTGGTCCGGGAAGACGACCTCGGTGAAGAGGCCCTTCAGGAAGTAGCTCTTCACCTCGACCGGGGCGGGCGCGGGCGGCGGCCCCGAGAGGCCGAACTGCGCCGCGAGCGCGCCGATGACGCGGTCGATGGGCGCGCCCTCCTGCGTGCCGCTCGTGAAGTAGAAGCCGCGGAAGAGCGCGCCGTCGTCGAGCGGGTTCGGGGCGAACACGACGGTCGCGAAGCGGGCGAGGCGGTCGCGGAGGGCCGCGAACTCGAGCGAGAAGCCGTAGAGCCGCTGCCGCTCCTCGCGGTGCAGCGGCTGCCCGAGGCGCGCGTTCCGCACCGGCCGCAGCGCCGCGACGAGGCCGTCGAACTCGCGCTCGACGGTCTCGCCGGCGTCCGCGCGGGCGTCCGGCGCGACGGTCGCGCCCCAGACGCCCTCGCGGCCCGCCCGGTCGAGCTCGCCGAACGTCTCGACGAAGCCCGGCACGAGGTCCGTCTTGGTCACGAGCAGGTACACCGGCAGCCGGAGGCCGAGCTCCGCGACGAGCTCCTCGACGCGGCGGCGGACGTCGTCGGCCTGGTCGTCGAGCTCGCGCGGCGTCGCTTCGAGCAGGTCCGGCGCGGCGACGCCGACGAGGACGCCGTTGATGGGCCGGTCCGGGCGGCTCGTGCGGAGCGCGCCGAGGAAGGCCGTCCACTCGTCGTGGTCCTCGTCCTGGGTCGTGTAGCGGCCGGCCGTGTCGATGAGGATGGCCTCGTCCGTGAAGAACCAGTCGCAGTTGCGCGTCCCGCCGACGCCGCGGACGCGCTCGGCCCCGCCGGGGAAGCGCAGGCCGGACTGGACGAGGGCGGTCGTCTTGCCGGCCCCCGGCGGGCCGACGAAGAGGTACCACGGGAGGGCGTAGAGCGCCTTTTTTCCGCTGCGGATGCGCCCGGAGCCGGCCAGCCGCGACGTCTTGAGCCGGGCGACGGCCTGGTCGAAGGACTCCTGCATGCGGTCCACCTCGGCCTTGCGGTCCGGCGTGTAGGCCGCGGCCTCGCGGTCCGCCTGCGCCTTGAGCGCGCTCTCGATGCCGCCGTCCGTACGGCGCGCGCGCATCGCGGCCACGGCGAGCGCGCCGACGACGGCGACGAGCGTGCCGATGACGACGAGTAGAATGGTCGTCATCGGCACGCCGACGCGGGACATCCCGAAGAGGCCGCCGCTGAGGCCGAGCGCGGCGAGGACCGAGAGTGCGATGCGGCGCGTGGACATGGCGGGTCAGCGGCTAGACGCCGAGGTGGGGGCCGAGAGCGCCGAGACGTCGCGGGCGACGTCGCGGGCGATCCCGGAGACGCTCACGCTCAGCACGAGGTAGAGCACGAGCACGAGCGCCGCAGCCCCGGCGAAGAGGGCCCACGTCGGGACGCCGCCGGCCTCGGCCGAGGCCGCGGGGCCCTGTGGCAGCGCGTGCGGCGCGAGCGGGGCCGTGCCGCCGGGCGCGCGCGCGAGCCGGCCCTTGAGGTCGGCGACGAGCTGCCCGAGCACCTCGCGGCCGTGGATCTGGTAGCGGCCCTTGTAGCCCAGCGCGATGCAGAGGTAGTAGACCTCGAGCGTCTCGTCGCGGCCGCCCTCGGCGAGGAGTTGCCGCAGGCGGTCGAAGAAGGCCTCGCCGGCGTCGTAGCGCTCGTAGCGCGAGAGCTGGAGCGGGCGCTGCGCCCACGCGTCGCGGCCCGGCCACTCGGCCGTCAGCAGGGTCTCGTCGAGGAACGCGACGAGGCAGAACTCGGCCTCGCGGACGTCGGCCACGGCGGCTCCCTGCGCGTGGCCCTGCGCCACGGCGCGGTCCAGCAGGGCCTCGGCGCGCTCGCGCAGCGACTCCGCGTCGCCGAAGCCGGCCGCGGACCGCAGCTGGAGCACGAGCGCGAACACGGACGCGAAGGCGTCGGCGAGGCGGCCCGCGCCGGCCGCGACGACGGGCGCAGCCACGGCCGCCCGAGGGGCCGCGCGGCGCGGGCCGAGGTCGAGCG
>JAYWIE010000492.1:0-2346 GCA_043789155.1 Rubricoccaceae bacterium
ATGAACTCGTTGACGCGGCGGACGAGCCCGATCTGGTCCGGCACGTCCCGCGTCTCGAAGCGCGGGTGGTAGGCCGTCGACTCGGTGAGGACGTCGCGGAAGAAGAGCGTCGCCTTGAGCGCCTCGGTGAGCGAGAGGCCGCGGTCCTGCATCGTCACGGCGTAGCTCCACGCGAGGCGGCGGATCTCGGCACCGCGCGCGTCGGCGTCGCCGTGGTCCGCGACGTGGCGCAGCAGGAGGCCCATGAGCTGGCGGCCGGTCTCGCGGCTCCGCTCTCGCTCGTCGCTCGAGAGCGACTGGTTCCACGTCGCCGTGGGGTGCGAGCGGATCTCGTAGCGCGTGCGGACGGCCGCGTGCTCGGCCCACGCCTCGTCGGCCGGGTTGCCGACGGCCGGTGCCGACGGGGCCATGAGGCTGGTGTCGTCCTTCGTGGCGACGAACCGCTCGACGGCGTCGGACGGGATCCGGCGGTGCCCGCCTTCCGTCCGGACCGATGGGAGGCGGCCGTCGTCGGTCCACCGACGGACGGTCGTGACGTGGACGCCGAGGCGGGCGGCAGCGTCGCGGACCGACAGGAGCGTTGGGGAGGGCACGAGTAGCTCTGGGTAGGTTCCGAAAGGTACAACCTATCCAAACGTAGACGCAGCCAAGATGGAATGAGGCCGGAGTGGGCGCGTCCGTGCGCAGGCTCCGCCCGCCCGGCCTGCGCCCCGGCCGCGCGCGCACTGGCCCTGCCAGACGCTCCCGGACGGCCTCCGTGCCAGCCTGCATCTCGACCGGTCCGATGGCGCGCAGCCGGGCGTCGTCCGTACTCTCTGGCCTCGCCCGCCCCCCTGTGGCTGCCCTCCGGATCGTCTCTCTGCTCCCCAGCGCGAGCGAGATCGTCTGCGCGCTCGGCCTCGCCGACCGCCTCGTCGGGGTGACGCACGAATGCGACTGGCCGCCCGAGGTCGCGCGCCTTCCGGCTCTCACTCGGTCCGCCATCCCCGAGGCGGCGACGAGCGCCGAGATCGACGCGCTCGTCCGCGAGCGGTCCGAGGCGTCGGGCGACGGCCGGCCCGCGCTCTACACGCTCGACGAGGACGCCCTCGCCGCGCTCGCGCCGGACGTCGTCGTGGTCGCGTGCTGCAGCTTTACGCTCGAGCGGGCGATGGACGACGCCGGCGTGTTCGACGCCGTGCCAGGATGGGCGACGGTCCCGGCCGCCCGAGCCGGCCGCGTCGCCGTCGTCGACGGGTCAGCGCTGTTTGCGCGGCCCGGTTCGCACCTCGTCGAGGCGTCGGAGCTGCTCGCGCACCTGCTCCACCCGGACGTGCAGCCGCTCCCGCCCGGCGTCCGTCCGCCCGTCTGGCTGCCCACCCGGGTGCCGGCGTGCGCGCCGCGCGTGCGGCGCGCGTGCGGCGCGTGGCACCGCAGTGACGGGCCTGCCCGCGACGCTCGCGGGACGGTCCCGGTCAGGACCCGGCCGGGGCCGGAGGCTGCGGTGCCTGGCCGCGCCCGCCGCCTGCCCGCCCGAACAGCACCCGGAGCCCGACGGTGATCGTCCGGGGGAGGCCGGGCCGGAGGCCGGACGGGCGCCGCGCGACGGCGTAGGCCGCGTCGGTGAGGTTTACCGCGCGCGCCGTGAGCGACACGCCCCCGGGCAGCGGGGCCTCGGCCACGAGGTCGAGCGTGACGTGTGCGGCGATCCGCTCCGAGGCCGGGATCGGCCCCTGGCCGGCGACCGCACGCATGTCTGAGACCGCGTTGGCGAGCAGCGCGGCCGACCACCCCGCCCGCTCGACGCCGGCGCGGACGTAGAACCGGTGCCGGGCCTGGTACGGGAGCGCGTCGCCCTCGGCGACCGTGCCCCACGCCTCGAAGGTGCTCTGGAAGGCGTTGCGGAAGCGGCCGTCCGTGAACGTGTACGCGAGCCGGACGGGGGCGGCCCAGCCCGCCCGCGACGGGGAGGCGACCCGGGCGAGGTCGGCCGTCACGCCCACCTCGGCCCCGACCACGTCGACGCGGCCGCCGTTGAACTGGTCGCCCGTGCCGCTGCCGCCGGCTGCGGCGAGGTCGCTGCCGAGCAGGTTCTCGTACGCCGTCCAGTACCCGGCCGCCTGGACCTCCAGGGCCGGGCTCCCGTAGCGGACGCCGGCCTCGGAGTTCACGCTCGCCTCGGGGTTGGTCTCCGGCCGGCTGTCGGGCGGGGCGAACCCGCGGTGGACGCCGCCGAACGCGCGCCACCCCGCCCCCAGGTCGGCGACGGCACCCAGCCCGGGGATGACGGCCGTCGCCGTGTTCTCGCGCGTGCTCAGGTTCACGCCCGTGCGCGCGACGTCGGCCCTGCCGAAGTCCTCGAACCGG
>JAYWIE010000493.1:0-2336 GCA_043789155.1 Rubricoccaceae bacterium
GGCGCGGCGGCTGCATCATCCGCGCGGCCCTGCTCGAGACCGTCCGCGAGGCCTTCGCCGCGGACCCCGACGTCGCCAACCTGCTCGTCGCCCCGGCCGTCGCCGGACCGATCCGGACGTGCCAGGAGGACCTCCGCGAGGCCGTCGCGACCGCCGCCCGCGCCGGCATCCCCACGCCCGCGCTCGCGGCCTCGCTCGGCTACCTCGACAGCTACCGCTCGGCGTGGCTGCCGGCCAACCTCGTCCAGGCGCAGCGCGACTACTTCGGCGCGCACACGTTCACCCGCACCGACCGCGAGGGGACGTTCCACCAGCAGTGGCTCCCGGCCGGCCTGTAAGAGGCTGACTATGAATTCTCTTTCACACGCCGTCATTCCCGCGCACGCGGGAATCCAGTGTACCGAGCGCCGTGCCACGACTCTGGATTCCCGGTCGGGGCCGGGAATGACGGCGTTTCAGGGCTTCTTCCTACATTCATAGTCAGCCTCTAAGCGCAGTCGGTGAGTGTACCCGGCCGGTCGGGCCGTACGCTGCTTTGCTGCCGCCCCCTGACCGATGCTCACCCGGACACGTCACGCTCGCCTGCTCCACCGTCGGTCTGCGCGCGTCGTGCCCGACGTGGAACGACCTGCACGGAGGGCTCACGTCCCCGGCCTCGAAGGCCGGATGGACGGACCGGGCCTGATCGCCCTCTTCAAAACGCGGCGGGACGAGAACGATCCGGCAGAGGACGCTGCGGTGCTGAAGGCGCTCGAGGAGGAGTTCGCTGAGGCGCGGCGCGTTTCGTGATCGTCGTGCTCGGCAGCGGCATCGTCGGCCCGATCACGACGCCGAACGCAGCGGCCGACGCGGCCGCGTGCCAGGAGTGGCTCGCGGCGCACATCCGGGGCGGGACGACGGTCGTCCTGCCCGACATCACCGACTACGAGAGGCGCCGGGCACTCCTGCACCGTCGGCTGACAGAGCGGCTGCGGCAACTCGGCGCGCTCGCTGCCCGCACGCTCACGGTCCGTGTCACGCAGGCCGTCCTTCGCGACGCGGCAGCGCCGAGGCGCGCCATGCAGGGCGTAAGGCGTCGGACGACCGGGCGCTCGACGTGGACACGGTCCTCTGCGCACAAGTCCGTGCGCTCGTCGGGCCAGGAGTGCCGCCCGTCGCCGTCGCGACGACGAACGTGCGGCACCTCGCGGCCGTCGCCGATGCCCGGCTGTGGACGGACCTTCCCGTCTAGCTCCGGTCCGGGAACGCCGGCGGCTCGACGCCGAGCGCGCGCAGGTAGACCGTGCCCTGCCCGCGGTGGTGGACCTCGTTGTCGACGGCGTACATCACGAGCGCCCAGACGGGCATCGTCCACTGCCCGAACGCCGTCTCGACGTCCTGGAAGCGTGCGGGCTCGAGCTGCGCCCACAGGCGCTCGATCTCGGGCGTCTGCGCGTCCCACGCCGCGAGCGCCTCCGTACGCGTGGCGCAGGGCGCGACGGGCTCGTAGGGCCACTCGCCCGTGACGATGCCGCGCAGCGTCGGCAGCCCGACGCCGAGCATCTCGGCCGTGAGGGCCGCGAACGGGCGCATCCCGCCGACCGAGAACGTCGCGAAGGACGCATCGTCCGGGAAGGCCGCGATCGTGCGGCGCGTGAGGCGGCGGTGGCCGAGCCAGTGGGCGAGCAGCTGGTCGGGCGAGAGCATGGCGGACGTGTCGGGCATGGCGGGGTGGGGGTGGGGAGCCCCAATCTCGTGCGTCGGCGTGACACCTCGGGCGTCATGTGGTGCACGCGATGTGCGCGGCCGGGCCGGAGCACACAGGCCGCGTCAGGGTGGCGTGCGGGCGAAGGGCGCGAGCGGCGAACCTCCCGGCGCGCGTGGCATACTGCCCCCGTCACCCTTCGCGCGCCGATGCCCACGCTCCCCCCCGCCGTCCAGATCGTCCTCTTCGGAGCTGCGGGCGACCTCGCCCACCGCAAGCTGCTGCCCGCGCTGCGCGCGCTGCACCGCGGCGGGCACCTGCCCGCGCGCGTCGCGGTCGTCGGCGTGGACCGCAAGGAGATGGACGACGCCGCCTTCCGCGCCGTCGCCGCGCCGGCGACGGCCGACGACACCGAGGCGGCCTTCGCGGCGAGCCTCGTCTACCTCCAGGGCGACGTCACGAAGCCCGAGACCTACGCCGCGCTCGCGGCGCGTCTCGACGCGCTCGCCGAGGGCGGGCCCGCGCCGGACCGCGTGTTCTACCTCTCAGTCGCGCCGTTCCTCGTCGCCCACATCGCCGGCGGCCTCGGCGCGGCGGGGCTGCTCGCCGACACCGACCGCGACCGGCTCGTCGTCGAGAAGCCGTTCGGCCA
>JAYWIE010000494.1:0-2332 GCA_043789155.1 Rubricoccaceae bacterium
GAACGTGATGAGGTCGCCCGAGCCGACGGTGTTGTCGAAGAGCAGGAAGAAGCCCGAGATGACGTCCTTGACGAGCGTCTGCGCGCCGAAGCCGACCGCGAGCCCGGCCACGCCCGCCGACGCGAGCAGCGGCCCGACGTCGAACCCGACGTCCGAGAGGACCATCACGACGGCGACGGTCCACACGACGTAGCGCGCGACGGACCCGAGCAGGTCGGCGAGGGTCAGCACGCGGGCGCGGTGCGCGCCGGCGTCCATCGCCTGCGCGCGCCCCACCCACCGCCGCTTCACGCGCCGGACGAGCCCGAGCACGGCGAGCGCGAGCGCGATGGTGAGGGCGACGCGGAGCGCCGTCTCGCCCATCGCGAGCAGCCGGGCGGGGTCGATGAGGCGGTCGAGAGCGGAAGGCACGGAGCTTGGGGTTTGGCTAAAATGTCCCTCCATTCGACGACCACAAAAATTCGTCATCCCGCCGGGTAAACCCGGACCTGACGTGATCCGGGTAGGAGTTACGCAGTTGGCTTGGAATCGGCTCGAACGCTCTCAATTCCGTCATTCCCGCGCACGCGGGACCGCGCAGCGAAGGCGCAGCCCAACCAGAGTGCCGATCGCAGACTTGCCCGCTGACTCTGGATTCCCGCTTTCGCGGGAACGACGGCTGGAAGGGGAATGCTCAACTGCTTAAGTCCTAACGAGATGACAAGCAGTAAAGGGGGCGGTCGGCCGGGATCGGTGGTTGACAGAGAGGGGAGAGGACCGCCCGTCGTGCCGTCGTGACCGTCGTGCCGTCCGCCTCAGACGCTCCGGGCGAGGCGGAGGCCGGTGAACTGCCACGTCACCTCCGGCGGGAAGAAGTTGCGGTACGTCGCCCGCGCGTGCGTCCGGCTCGTCGCGACGGACGCGCCGCGCAGGACGAACTGGTTGGCCATGAACTTGCCGTTGTACTCGCCGAGCGCGCCCGGGACGGGCCGGTAGCCGGGGTACGGCGTGTACTGGCTGTGCGTCCACTGCCAGACCTCGCCGGCCATCTGGCGCAGGGCCGGCTCGGCCGGAGCACCGTCGCCCGACGCGACGTCCTCGGGCACCCCCGCCGGGGCCGGGTGGAGACGGCCGGACTCGACGAACGACCCGCCGAGCACGTCGGCCGTCTGCGCCGCCGTCTCCCACTCGAACTCGGACGGCAGGCGCGCGCCCGGCGCGCGGCCGCTCGCGTCGAACCACCGCGCGACGGCGTCGGCCTCGAAGTAGCTGAGGTGGACGGCCGGCTCGTGGGGGTCTACGGGCCGGCGGCCGGCGAGCGTCGTGTGCTGCCAGCCGAGCGGCGCGGCGGGGTCGGGTTCCCAGTAGAACGGGTGCTGCCAGCCCTCGGCTGCGGCCGTCGCCCAGCCCATCGAGAGCCACAGCTCGGGCCGCGCGTAGCCGCCGTCGGCGACGAACGCGGCGACCTCGCCGGCCGTGACGAGGCGGTCCGCGATCTCGAACGCCTCGACGAACTGGCGGTGGCGCGGGCCCTCGTTGTCGAAGTGGAACCGGTCGCGGGTCGTGTCGCCCTCAGCCGTCGCGCCGATCAGGGCGACGCCGGCGTCGAACCGTCGCCACCGCACCGGACCGGGGTCGGGCGCGGCGTCGGCGGGGCGCTCGCGGTAGGCCGGGCGCAGCGGGTTGACCGCGAAGACGTGCTTGAGGTCGGTGAGCATGAGCTCCTGGTGCTGCTGCTCGTGGTGGAGCCCGATCTCGACCGTCTCGGCGACGTCGCGGCGCTCGCGCTCGTCGAGCGTGTCGAGGAAGGCCGCCATCGCGGCGTCGACGTGGGCGCGGTAGGCGAAGACGTCGGCGACGGTCGGCCGCGAGAGGTAGCCCCGCTGGGCGCGGCAGTGGCGCGGGCCGGCCTGGACGTAGTACGAGTTGAACAGGAACGGGTAGCGCGGGTCGTGGAGCGCGTAGCCCTCGGCGTAGGGCACGAGCACGAAGGTCTCCCAGAACCACGTCGTGTGGGCGAGGTGCCACTTCGTCGGCGAGACGTCGGCCATGGACTGGACGACGAAGTCCTCGGTCTCGAGGCCGTCGCAGAGGCTCTCGGTGAGCGCGCGGACGGCGCGGAAGCGCTCGGCGAGGGTCGTGGCGGTGGTCGTCATCGGGTGGCGGGGCGGATCGGAGGCGTCAACGCGGGCGGGGCGGCCGGGTGCCGGGCGACGCGGCGGAAATCCGGTGGCAGCAGATCCCGTCTGTCCTGCGACACGAAATGAGCTCCTCTTGCTTTTATCGGCTCGGCCGAACTGATATCTTCCGGGACCTGCCGTTTCCAGCCCGACGCTCGGCGGCTCAAGTTCTA
>JAYWIE010000495.1:0-2330 GCA_043789155.1 Rubricoccaceae bacterium
AATGCGGTTTGACGTCTGGGGTTCGACGTTCAGACCCTCAAACGTCGATCCCCAGACCGCGTTTTCACTACCGCGTGATCTCGAGGATCTCGAGCTTGACGAGCCCGGCCGGCACCTTGATGTCGACCGTGTCGCCGACCTCCTTACCGAGCAGGCCCTTGCCGATCGGGCTCTCGACCGAGACGCGGTTGCGCCCGAGGTCCGCCTCCTGCGGCGCGACGAGCGTGTAGATGGCCTCCTTCTTGGCCTTCTTGTTCATCACGCGGACGTTCGAGAGGATGCGCGCGCGCGAGGCGTCGACCTCGGACTCGTCCACGATGCGGGCCGCGGCGACGGTCGCCTCGAGACGCGCGATGCGGGCCTCGAGGTGGCCCTGCGCCTCCTTCGCAGCGTCGTACTCGGCGTTCTCGGAGAGGTCGCCCTGGGCGCGGGCCTCAGCGATGGCCTGGGCGATGTCCTGGCGCTCGGTCGTGCGGGCGCGGTGGAGATCGTCCTTGAGGTTCTGGAGGCCTTCGGCGGTGAGGTAGACAGTAGAGCTGCTCATGGCGCGGGTCTCGGATCCGGTCGGTACAAAAAGGAGCATCCCGGCAGAGGAGCCGGGATGCGGTGCAGGCCAAGATACGGCCGAAACGGGCGCGGGGCGCGCTCGGCCCGGACGCCGCGGCGCGGGCCGGAGAGCGGGCCGCCGGGGGCAGGCGTCAGCCGCGGACCGAGACGGAGTCCGGGTCCGAGCGGCGCTGCGTCGGGCGGCGGCCCGAGGGGGCCGAGAGCACGCGGCGCGCCATCCAGTACGCCTGCTGGTAGTAGCCCTCGGAGAGGTTCGAGACCGTCACGCCGCGGCTGGACGAGGCGTGGATGAACTCGCCGTCGCCGAGGTACACGCCGACGTGGCGGACCGAGCGGCGGCGGAAGAAGACGAGGTCGCCGGGAAGCAGGTCGTCCTTGCGCACCGAGACGCCCTCGAACTGCTGCCCGTCCGTCGCGCGGGGGAGGTCGACGCCGAGGTTGTCGCGCATGAACGCGCGGACGAAGGCGGAGCAGTCGATGCCGCGGCGCGACTCGCCGCCCCAGCGGTAGGGCGTCCCGAGCCATGGCCGGCCGGCCTCGCGCAGCGACGACGAGATCATGGCCATCCGCTCGGCCGACATCGCGCCGCTCGGCGCGGACGACGACGCGCGGGAGGCGACGGTGTAGACGCTGTCGGTCCGGACGGCGGAGTGGACGGTGGCGCGGCGGGTCGGGCGGCGGCGGGCGGCCGTCTCGGAGGCGTCGGAGAAGGACGCTGCCGAGGCGGTCGCGCGGGCGGCACCCCACGTCGGGGCCTGCGCGGTGGCGGGAGCGGCGGCGAAGAGCGCGCCGGCACCGAGCGCCGTCAGAATGAGCCTGTGCATACGGGGGAGGAATGTGGCGGTCTGGGAAAGCTACTCGCTCGGCCGGGCTAGGGCGAATCCCGACCGCCGGGCCGGCAACGCGAGGGGCGTTCCGGGCAAGTATCGGGCACGCCGCAGTGCCCTTAAATCCGGCCGTCGGGCGCTTGTGGGACGGTTCTGTCTCGCGCCGTCTCATTTTTTCCACACGTCCCATTTTTCTCGAACCCCCCACACTGCACATACCCTGGCTGGCGGAACGGCACCCGCCGGCGTCGGTACCCTGCTGCACTCACTCCCCGACGCTCACCATGCCCTACCCCGAATACCTCGTCGCCCCGATGCGCGAGGAGCTGACCCGCCTCGGCGTCCAGGAGCTCCGCACCGCGGCCGACGTCGACGCCGCGATGGCGGCCGCGCAGAGCGGCACGACGCTCGCCGTCGTGAACTCGGTCTGCGGCTGCGCCGCGGCTAACGCGCGCCCAGCCGTCGCGCTCGTGCAGCCGCTCGGCGGGCCGGACCGCCAGGTGACGGTCTTCGCCGGCCAGGACCTCGAGGCCACGGCGCGCCTGCGCGAGCACCTCGCCGGCATCCCGCCGTCGAGCCCGTTCATGGTGCTGATCAAGGACGGCGACCCCGTCTTCGTGCTCGAGCGCCGCCACATCGAGGGCCGCTCGTCCTCGGCCATCGCCGCGGACCTGCGCGACGCCTACGCGACGTACTGCGGCGCGGACGGGGCCGACGCGCCCGCAACGCCGTCGAGCCCGGACGCCGAGACGGCCCGGCCGGAGCCGGTCACGAGCACGTTCCGCTCGATTCTGTAACGGCAGTCCGGGGGCGTCACCGAGACCCCCGGACCTTACCCCGCAGGCCGGTCCGCTCGGCATGGTCGTCGCGGCAGGCGTCGCCGGGACGGCGCTGCGCGTCGGGCACGTCGGGTGGATGCTCCGGATCGCGGGCGTC
>JAYWIE010000496.1:0-2326 GCA_043789155.1 Rubricoccaceae bacterium
CGCGGCGGCCCGAGCGGAAGAGCGGCCGCGCCCACCCGGCGAGGTCGAGGTTGCGCTTCTCGGCGACGGCGAAGAGCGCCCCGGCGAGCGCGGCCCCGAGGTGCGACGGGTCCTGCGAGAACGCCAGCTCGAGCACGACGAGCACGATCGCGATCCACTTCAGCGCCACGAGCCCGACGAGGAAGAGGCCGATGGGGCGGTCCGGGTGCAGCACGGCCGTGTAGCACAGCAGCGCCAGCAGCGGCCCCCAGATGCCCGCGTAGAGCCCGCCGCCGACGCCGGCAGGCAGGAGGGCCGCGGCCGCGACCGCGAGCGCCGACCCGCCGAGCGTCCCGAACACGTACAGCCCGACGAGCCGGTGCGGCCCGCCCTCGCCTTCGATGTCGCGGCCGAGCAGGCTCAGCCACGCCAGCCCGAAGCCGAAGAAGATGAGCCCGAGCAGCCCGGGCTCGAGGTTGGTCACGCCCCACGTCAGCACGGACCACGGCTGCCGCGCGAGCGCCGGCAGGCTGCCCGGCAGCGCCAGCCACTGCAGCAGCGCGCCCTGCCGGACGATGCTCAGCACGACGAACACGACGTACGTCGCGACGTTGACCGTGAGCAGCGCGCGCAGCCCCGGCGGCAGCATCGCGCGCCAGAGCTGGAAGCGGGAGAGCGGCGAGGACGGATCGGCCATGTGGGCGGGGCGGCGTCAGGGCGACGGCAGGCGGGGCGGCGTCAGGTAGGGCAGCCTCAGGCGAGGCGGCGGGCGCGCTGGCGGCGCGTGGCCGCGGCGCGCCAGACGAGCACGAACGCCGCGCCCGCGACGAGCCCGCCGAGGTGGGCGAAGTGCGCGATCCCGGCGGCCCGCCCGGTCACGCCGAGGTACAGCGAGATGACGGCCGCGCCGGGCACGAGCCACCGCGCCTGGATCGGGAACGGGACTGGGAAGATAAAGAGCGTCGAGCGCGGGTACAGGATGCCGAACGCCGCGACGACGCCGAGCAGCCCGCCCGACGCGCCGAGCGTCGGGAAGACGGACCCCGCGCCGTACGTGCCCGTCCAGAACGGATACGACACCATCGCGAGCTGGAGCAGGCTCGCGCCGAGCACGGCGACGGCGTAGAGCGCTGCAAACCGCTTCGCGCCGAGGGCCTCTTCGACCGGCGGGCCGAGCGAGAACAGCCCGAACATGTTGAACGCGATGTGCAGGAAGCTCCCGTGCAGGAACGCCGACGTCACGATCTGCCACGGGTAGAACGCCGGGGCGGTCTGGCCCGCCGCCGCCGCCGCCTCGGCCCCTCCCATCGGCCACAGCGCGCCCCAGTTCATGACGGGCCCGGCTGCGCCCATCGCGCCGGCGGGCAGCCAGTCGAAGACGATCTGCGCCAGGAACGCGAGCCCGTTGAGGATGAGCAGGTTCTTGACGACGGCCGGGACGGCAGCGAAGCCCGACGGCGGGCGGATTTCCGTAGGCACAGGCGAGGCGTGAGAGGCGGGCGGTCAGAACGGGCCCGTCCGCGCCGAAGTTGCGCCCACGACCCGCGCCCCGTAGAGACGCCCCGCGGGGGCGTCTTGCCTTTCCCGCCGATGTCCCGCCGGGGCGTCATTGCCTTTCCACGACATCCCCGACGCCACCGACGTCGCCGCACCCGGACGTCGCCGCGCGCCCGGACGTCGCCGCATGTCCGAAGACGCCCCAGCGGGGCGTCTCTACGGTTTTGCCCGATGGCTGCGACGTCGAAGAATCGTCGCCCCGGCACGGCTCGCCCGCCTCGTCCCGTTTCTTGCACCATGACGCTGTTCCTCTCGGACCTCCACCTCGGCCGCGGCACGCCCGAGGCCACGCGCGACGCCGACCGCGACGCCGCGGCCCTGCTCCGCGCCCACGAGGCCGAGCTGACCGCCGGCGGCACGCTCGTGCTCCTCGGCGACGTCTTCGACCAGTTTGTCGAGTACCGCCACCTCGTGCCCAAGACCGCCCCGCGCCTCGCCGGGGCCGTCGCCGGCCTCACGGACCGCGGCGTGCGCGTGCTCTACGCCGTCGGCAACCGCGACCCGTGGCACGTCGACTACGTCGAGGCCGGGCTCGGCGCGGCGCTGCTTCGCCGCCCGACGCGGATCGAGACCGACGGGCTCGGCGTGTATCTTGCCCACGGCGACCGCCACGCCCGCCTCCGGCCCGGCGCGGCGGCCGGCCCGTCCTCCTTCCAGCCGCTCGCGCGAGCGCCCCTGATGGCACGCCTCTACCGGATGGGACTCCCCGGCGACGCCGGGTTCGGCCTCGCGCGGTGGGTCGCGAGGCGCTTCGGCTCGCGCGGCGCGCCGACGCCGGCCGAGACCGAGG
>JAYWIE010000497.1:0-8229 GCA_043789155.1 Rubricoccaceae bacterium
GACGAACGCGCCGTCGAGCGTGCGCGCGTCGGCGCGCCGCGTGAGCGCCTGCAGCGGGTGGAACGAGAGGACGGTCGCGCCCTCGGCCGCGAGCGGCGCGAGCACGGACGCCGGCGTCGCGCCCGACGTGTGCGCGACGACCGTATGCGCCCACGGCCGGGCGACGCCGGTGAGCGTCTCGGCGAGGTCCGCGATCTCGCCGTCGGGCACGCAGAGGAGCACGAGCGCGGCGTCGGCCGGGAGGTCCGAGAGGCGGTCCGACGCGACGCCCGCGCCGACGTCGCGGGCGAGGGCCTGGGCCGGCGCGAGCGTCCGCGAGACGATGCCCCGGACCGGGTAGCCGCGGTCCGCGAGGCGCAGCGCGAGCGCCCGCGCGGCCGCGCCCGCGCCGACGACGGCGACGCCCGGGCGCGGCTCGCGGAAGGCGGAGGCGAAGACGTCGGAGGCGTCGGGCACGGGCAGGGCGGCAGAGTGGAGCGGCAGAACGAGACGGCGCTGAGACGGTTCAGCGGGACCGTGCGGGGCATCCGCATTCCCGCGGGAGCGTCTGTTCGCGCGCGGGCAGCCGGAGCCGGACGATACGGGACGTCCCCCAAAAGCGGTGCCACTCTGCGGCGTCTGCGTCAGCCGGGCGTCCCCCGGAGCGCCCCGGCCGCCCGGAAGACCTGCTCCGTCGCCGGTGACGCGCGACGGGCGCGACCGGGATCCGCGTTCGTCTCTGGCGACGTAGGTGACTGTCATCACATGCCGTCCGGCCCCGGCCGGGCGTCTCCGTGCCCACCCTCTCGCCGCCCATGCCGATGCAGATTTCCCCCGATATCGAATTTGCTGCACTTCTCGCTCAGGTGAAAACGGTCACACCAGAGATCTTCGGGCCTGACGGTGCCGTGCTCAACCTCATCGGCGGCGAGTGGCAGGAGCCGGGCGAGCCGCACCCGTTCCGCTCGTCCGTCGACGGGACGTTCCTCGGCGCGCTGCCGATGATCGGCCCCGACGCGGCCGTGCGCGCCGTGCTCGCGGCGAAGGCCGAGGCGGCTGCGTGGGCCGCGACCGACCGCGACGAGCGCCGCGCGCGCGTGCAGGCGGCGCTCGACGCGCTCCGGCCGCAGAAGGAGCTCATCGGCAAGCTGCTCGTGTGGGAGATCGGCAAGACATACGCGCTCGGCTACACCGACATCGACCGCGCCGTCGAGGGCGTGCAGTGGTACGTGGACGGCATCGACGACATGCTCGGCGAGCGCACGCCGCTGGGGCTCGTCTCCAACATCGCGTCGTGGAACTACCCGATGTCCGTGCTGCTCCACGCCGTCCTGGTGCAGGCGCTCTGCGGCAACGCCGTCATCGCGAAGACGCCGACGGCCGGCGGCTTCCTCGCGCTGAGCCTCGCCTTCGCGCTCGTGCGCCGCGCGGGCGTGCCCGTCACGCTCGTCAGCGGGGCCGGCGGCACGCTCTCGGACGCACTCGTGAAGCACCCCGCCATCGACGCGCTGAGCTTCGTCGGCGGGCGCAAGAACGCGCGCAACATCGCCGACGCGCTCACCGCCACCGACAAGCGCTACATGCTCGAGATGGAGGGCGTCAACGCGCTCGGCGTCTGGGACTTCTCGGACTGGGCCACGCTCGCCGGCCAGCTCCGCAAGGGCTACGACTACGGCAAGCAGCGCTGCACGGCCTACGTCCGCTTCGTCGTCGAGCGCCGGCTGTTCCCGCAGTTTCTCGAGACGTACCTCGAATCGGTCGGCAACCTGCGCGTCGGCAACCCGACGCTCGTCGCCGCGCCCGGCGACCCGCTGCCCGAGCTCGCCTTCGGCCCGGTCATCCACGCCGCGCAGGCGCGCGAGCTGGACCGCCTCTACGCCGACGCGCTCAAGACCGGCGCGACGCCGCTCGTCGACGGCCGCCTCGACGACGGCCTCTTCCTGCCCGGGCAGGACCGCAGCGCCTACGTCGCGCCGCGCGCGCTCGTGAACCTGCCGCGGCAGGCCGAGCTGTACTTCAAGGAGCCCTTCGGGCCGATCGACAGCATCGTCCTCGTGGACCGCGTCGAGGAGCTCATCGGCGAGATGAACGTCAGCAACGGCGCGCTCGTCGCGACGGTCGCCTCGGACGACGCCGCGCTCGCGGCGCGGACGGCCCGCGAGGTCCGCGCGTTCAAGGTCGGCGTGAACCGGCTGCGCTCGCGCGGCGACCGCGAGGAGGTCTTCGGCGGGCTCGGCGAGTCGTGGAAGGGAGCCTTCGTCGGCGGCAAGCTGCTCGTCGAGGCCGTCACGCAAGGGGACCAGCCCGTGCTCGGCAACTACCCCGAGGCGACGCTCCTGCCCGCGGCGGCCTAGCCAGCGGGCCTCTCACGGCAAAAGCCCCCGCGCTGCCAGGCCGGTGCAGCGCGGGGGCTTCTTGTCTCGTGTGGGCCTTGTAGGATTTGAACCTACGACCTCTCGCGTGTGAGGCGAGCGCTCTAAACCGCTGAGCTAAAGGCCCGAATCCGCACCAGAACGGCCGGCGGGAAGGCGAACCTACGTGCGGCGCGGCGCGGCGACAACTGCGGCGCGTGGAGAGACCGCGAGAATCCGCAGTCCCGGCACGCGTCGGCGTCAGTAGGTCAGCACGACGCCGCCGAGCGTCAGCCCCGCGCCGGTGCCGGTGAGCAGCACGCGGTCGCCGCGCGCGATGCGGCCCGCGGCGACGGCCGTGTGGAGCGCGATCGGGATCGACGCCGCGACGACGTTGCCGGTCCACGCGAGCGTCTGCTCGACGCGCTCGGCCGGCCACCCGAGCGCGTCTATGAGCCGGAAGCCGGCGCGGCTGGCCTGGTGCGGCACGACGCGGTCGATGCCGGGCAGCCCGCGCGAGAGCCCCGGCCGCAGCGCCTCGAGGAACGGCCCGACGCGCCCGAGCGTGAGCCGGAGCACGCCGCGGCCGTCCATCGCGAACTGGAAGTCGGCGTCGCGGTGCGGGACCGTGTTGGGGTGCAGCCGCGAGCCGCCGCCGCGGACGGCCGTGAGGTCCGCGCCCTCCGAGTACGTCTCGAACCGGACCGCCTCGACGGCCGACGCCTCGCCCGCAGGCGTCGCGGTGAGCACGACGGCCGCGGCCCCGTCGCCCAGGAGCACGGCGCTCTCGGGCTCGGCCGGGTTCAGCCCGCCGGACGTCACCTCGGCGCACGACACGAGCACGCGCCGGTACGCGCCGGCCGCGACGAGCGGCGCGGCCACGTGGAGCGCGGCGAGGAAGCCGAGGCACGTCGCGTGGACGGCGAACGCGGGCACGCCGCTCAGCCCGAGCCCGCGGTGCAGCGCGACGCCGCCGTCCGGGATGGGCTGGTCCGGCGTGCCCGACGCGCTGATGACGAGGTCGACGTCGCCCGGGTCGAGGCCGGCGGCCGCGAGGGCGTCGCGGCTGGCCCGGACGGACATGTCGGCGGCCGTCTCGCCGTCTGCGCGCCGCCGCTCGCGGACGCCCGCGTGCGCCTCGGCCCACCCGGCCGGCACGCCGCACCACGCCTCCACCTCGGCGCTCGGCACGACGCGGGGCGGGAGGTAGCAGCCGGTGCCGGCGATCTGGACGCGGTGCATGACGGGGGCGGTCTGGCTCCGGAGTCTACGAGGCCGTCCGCCGCGCCGCCTGATCCGTCTGCACCAACAGGCGCGCTCACAGGCTGTACCGGCGCAGCAGCGGGAGGCCGACGCGGGTTCCGACGGCCTCGAGCAGCGCCCACGGCACGCGGCGGCGCGGCGGGAGATGGCGGTCCGAGACTGCCAGGAACTCGGGCGTCGGGACGGCCCCGCGGGCCGCCTTGAACGCGCCCGCGCCCGCGCTGAGGTGCATCGCGAGCCCGTGCGCGCGCGCCTCGGCGAAGACCTGCGCGCTGAGCAGCCGGTACAGCCCGACAGCCTGCGGCAGCGCCGTGTCGTAGCCGAAGACGGGCTGCGTCATGGTCCGCTCCGCGCCCGTCTGGCGGACGACGTAGCCGAGCACGGCGTCGAGCCCGTTGGCAGAGTCGCCGTCGCGGGCAAAGCCGCGGAACACGAGCCAGCCCTCGGCGATGGCGCGCTCGAAAAAGCGGACCGTGAGCTGCGGGTTGAGGTGCGAGTACTTGTCGAGGTAGAGCTGCCCGTAGAGGTCCGCGACGCGCGCCGCGTCGGCTACGGTGACGTCGACGGGCTGCCAGCGGTGTCGGGCGAGGCGGGCGAGGTCCTTGCGCGCGAGCCGCTTCCGGACGACGTCCGCGGCCGTCTGGTACCACACCTGCCGCGCGGGGACGAAGCGGGCCCCGGCCGCCCGCAGCGCCCCGACGAGGCCGGGCTGACCGTGCGCGTCAACCGAGCGGAACGCGACGGCGTGGTCCGGGAAGGCAGCGGCGACGGCCGCGACGAGGTCGTGGACGTCGCGCGGCGCAAGGTGGGGCCAGAGGTTGGTCGAGAGCAGGTAGTTGTTCACGAACGCGACGCGCTCGATGCCGCCCGCCCGCAGCCCGGCCCCGACGCCGGCGATGAGCGCGCGGAGGGCTGCCTCGGCGGGCGGGTTGCCCAGCTTGTGCAGCTCGGCCGCGCTGTAGTCCACGAAGTGGACGGTCGGCGAGACGACGTAGGACCGCTCGCCGGGCGCAGACCGCTCGCCGGTTACGGGCGTCGTGACGGGGACGAGCGCATCGCCGGCCGCGAACAGGTGGAGCGTGGCCGGCGCATTGGCGACGTACGGCGTGCTCCCGGCGCGGAGCGTCGCGGCGAGAAACGGCGCATGCATGTCCGGCGAGGTGGCGAGGCGTGTGAGCGCCTCGTCCTGCGTCAGGCGACGGACGCTCATGGCGCGTCGGGCGGGCGCTCGCGGGTGACGCGGCGCAGCTTCACCGGCCCGCACGCCTCGGGCGGCGGGGCGACGAACGTGACGCGCGGCGGAACGGCCCCGACGGTCGCCCAGAGGCGGTCCAGCTCCTGCCGGACGCCCGCTTCAGCTGCGGCGCGCTCGTCGGGCCGAACGCTCACGGAGACGTCGACGCGGCCGTCGGCGTGCTGATGGGCGGTGTAGGCGTCGGCGCGCGTAGCCCCGAGGAGCACGGCGCGGCGGACGAAGTCCGCGAAGACCGTGACGCCCGTGCTCCCGCTGCAGCTCGGGAGCACGAAGGCGTCGTCGCGGCGGCCCTCGACGCGCGCGAGGGCCGTCAGCACACTCCCGCACGGGCACGGCGTCTCGCGGAGCACCAGCACGTCGTCGAGCGTGTGCCGGAGCACGGGCTGCGTGCTTCGCGAAAAGTCGGTTACGACCGGCGTGAAGCGCGTGGCGTCCAGCATCTGCCGCTCGACCACGAGGTGCGTCTCGTTGAGATGGAGCGTGCCCCGCGGGCACGTCGCACCGAGAAACCCTTCCGTTGCCTGGTAGACCTGGTGGACGGGAGCACCGAAGGCGTCTTCGATGATGCTCCGGTCGACGTCGTCCAGCACCTCGGCCACGCTCACGACGCGCTCGGGCGCGATGCGGAGCACGGTGCCGGCCTCGCGCGCCAGCATCCGGAGTACGGACGGCGGTGCGACGAGCACCGACGGCGGCGCTGCGTTGAGGCGCTCGACGTGCCGGTCGAACGGGTCGAGCAGGTCGTGGTAGTCGAACGCGATCCGCGTGCTCCCGACGCGCGCGTAGAGCGCGCTCGACGCGCGGAGGAAGAACGCGACGCGGTGGCGGCGCAGCAGTCCCCGGGTGACCCCGGACCTGCCCGGCGGGAGCACGCGCGCGAGGATCGCCCCGGCCCACTGGTCGCGCTCCGCCGGAGACGCCAGAAAGACGCCCCGATGCCCCGACGTCCCGGACGACAGTCCGACGGCGATCCCGCCCGATAGTAACGGCGCGAAGTCGCGCTCGCGCTCGGCACGGACGGCGACGGCGAGGGCGTCTTCGAGACGCACGCCGGCCGTGTTGGCGTCGTCGAAGCGCGCCATCGTCTCCCTCTTGCTAACGGTCGGGACTGAGCGCCAGCCCACAGCGCCGGCGAAGCGTTCGCGGTGGAACGCGGACCGTCCGACGACGCGGGCGATGTGCCGCCGAACCTGCACCTCCTGCCACCGCTCGAGCGCGTCGCGCGAGGGCCAGCGGCCGGGCTGCATGAGCCGGCGCGTGCGCAGGTAGCTGCCGAGCAGACGCAGGCGGCCGGTCGCGGTCACGGCGCGTCGTGGGAGAGGACGACCCGGAGGTCGGGGCGCGCACGCATGAGGTGCGCCAGGCGCGTCTGCGTCTCGCGCGTCGCCCGCGCGTCGTGCAGGATCGCGCGGCCGAGGCGCGGGAGCGGGTCGTCGCGCCGGAGCGCGCCCAGGGTCCACGCGGCGTCGGCGGCGAGCAGCGTCGGCGGGCCGCCGTCGGGCTCGAGGAAGAGGCCGATCTGGCCGGGCGCGTGGCCGGGCAACGGGATCGCCGTCAGGCCGAGCACGTCGAAGCCGTCGCGAAACGGCGCGAGGCCCGTCGGCAGCGCGACGCGGCGCTCGACCGGGCGGACGCGCTCGGCGAAGTCGTCGGGCAGCAGCGACGGGACGAATCCGGCGCGGACGGCGCTCAGGCCGCGCAGGCCGCGGACGAAGGCGGCAGCCTCGGGGCGGACGTGGATCTCGGCGGCCGGAAAGTCGCGCAGGCCGGCGACATGGTCCGCGTGGAGGTGCGACAGGACGACGTGGCGAACCAGGTCGGGCGCGATGCCGCGAGCGGCGAGCTGCGCCGCCGCCGTCTCGTCCGGGCGCACGACGGTCGGGGTCGCCCAGCGGTAGAGGCGGTACGGGAACGGGCGCGTCGCGTCGAAAAAGTGCGGCGCGTAGCCGGTGTCGAACAGGACGGGCCCGACGCCCAGGCCTTCGATGAGGGCGACGCCGGCCGGGAAGCGGCGCGCGCGCCACCGCCCGCCCGCGACGGCAGTGGCCTCGGGCGCGGTGCAGTAGCCGGCGTCGAGCAGGGTGAGGCGGAGCGCCACGGTCGGGGGTCAGGTCGGGACGTGCAGACTACGCGCGCCGGGCGTGCGCGGCCTGATGCGTTCTGACCAGAACAGCAGTCCGGCACCGGTTCAGCCTGTCTGTCCCTCAGCCCATTCCGCCAGCCCTCGCTCGACGTGGTTCTCGCCGACGATGCCGAGGTCGTCGCGGAGGGCGGAGACGTCGAGGGTCTGCGTGTGGGCGAGGACCGAGACGCCGTAGCGCGTCAGCGGCGGCTCGCGGCGGAGGCCCGCGCGGCGCGTCCACCACTCGAGCAGCGACGCCGCGGCGAGCGCCCGGCGGGTCGAGAGGCGGCGCGTCGCGACGGGGACGCCGATAGTGGCGGCGAGGCGGTCGACCATGTCCCACACGCGCACCGGCTCGCGGTCCGCGACGTGGTAGAGGCGGCGGGCGAGGACGGGCGCGTCAAGGCACGCGAGGACGGCGCGGGCGGCGGTCTCGACGTACGTCACGCTCGCGACGTTCTGGCCGTCGCCGATGCGCGGCAGGCGGCCGGCGCGGAGAGCGGCCGCGAGGCGCGGGAGCACGACGCGGTCGCCCGGCCCGTAGATCGCGCGCGGGCGGAGCACGACGGCGTCGAGCCCGTCGGCGGCGAGCACGAGCGCCTCGGCGACGCGCTTCGTCGCGGCGTAGGCCGTCGTCGGGAGGTCCGGCAGCGGGTCCGTCTCCGCGACGTCCGTCCGCGAGCCGATGCCGAAGCACAGCGACGGCGTCGAGATGTGGACGAGGCGGTGCGCGCCGCGGCAGGCGGCAACGACGTGCCGCGTCCCGACGACGTTAGCCGCCCAGAAGTCCGCCGCCGGTCCCCACGCCGCCGCGAGCGCAGCACTGTGAACGACCGCGTCGTGCCCGGCGATGGCCGCGCGCACGCCGGCGGCGTCGGCGAGGTCGAGCGGCAGGAAGCGGACGCCGTCATGCTCGAGCGCGGCCCCGGCCGCGGCGTCGCGGCCCGTCCCGACGACCGTGTCACCCCGCGCCGCGAGCCGCCGGGCGACGGCCCCGCCGAGGAATCCGGTCGCGCCGGTGACGAGGACGGACATGGGCAGGCGGGCGTGTCGGGTCATTCGCCGCCACTCCCCTCCCCGTTCCACTCGATGTCGTGGATCTCTCGAACGCCAGCCGCGCCCCTACTCGCCGTTCCACTCGATGTCGTGGATCTCTCGAACGCCAGCCGCGCCCCTACTCGCCGTTCCACTCGATGTCGCGCGTCGTCGCCGCGAGCGGCGCGACGCCGTGGCGCGCGGCGCGGGCGAGGACGGTCGCG
>JAYWIE010000498.1:0-8223 GCA_043789155.1 Rubricoccaceae bacterium
TCGACGGGCACGCGGCTGAGCAGGCCGAGGTTCTGGCCGGTGAAGCGGTCCTGGCCGGGCACGAGGTACGGCGTGTAGCCCATGCCCGCGAGCGACTCGGTGTTGAGCATCGTGAGCGCGGCGAGGTTCTCGGTCTCGGGCATCACCACGACGTCGGCGTCGAGCATGCGCACGACGCGGCCGACGGCGTCGCGGTGGGCGCGCGACAGCGCCGCGTCGCCCTTCCACGGGAAGTCCGCCTGGCCCTCGTCGCCCTCGCCGTCGAACAGGAACTCGCCGTTGAACGACGCGACGCGGACGCCGGGGACGGTCCAGACGGGCGGGGCCTCGACCGTGAACGCAGCGGCGGCCTGCGGGGCGGCGGGTGCGCCGGCCGCTGCGGGTGTGCCGGCGGGCGTGCTGGCCGCCGTGGGCGTCGCCGCAGGCGTGCTGGCCGGAGGGCCGGCGGACGGGCGCGGGCCCGAGCAGCCGGACGCGGCGACGACGAGGAGGAGGGCGAGAGCGGTCGGTTTCATCGGTGGGAGGCGCAAGAAAAGAGGGGCACGCCCGACGCAGGCGTGCCCCCAAGATCGCCCGGGCAGCCGGGCGACGGGACGGGCGCGCGGTCTCGGCTACAGCCGGACGACGGCCGCCACGCCCGAGTAGAACCGGAACCGCCGCGGGTCGATCCGCGAGGCGGCCGGCCGAACGGGTCGGTGCCCGACGGCCCACGTCGGAGCCGCGCCGCCGACCATCGAGCGCTCACTGTAGAAGTGGCGCGTCGTGGAAGCGAACGGGCGGGCCGCGGCCGGCGCGTAGTAGACGCCGTGCGCGACCTCGAGCGCGCGCTGCCAGCCCTCGGAGGCGCTGTGCGGGCCGAGGTTGAGGTACAGCGCCCGCTTGGACGAGCCGGGGTTGAACGCGCTGAACTGGTACGGGTCCGTGACGGCACCTGCGTAGGTGCGCTGGCCCCGGTAGCCGGTCTCGACGCGGTTCCGGATCACCCACGCGACGAGCTCCTGCTCGTGCGGCTTTTTCGTCTCGGAGTACGCGCACCGGGCGAGCCAGAGGACGTCGGGTGAGACGTGGTCCGCATCGAAGGCGGGGACCGCGTCTGAGACGACGTGCGTCGGGAGGCCGCTCGCGGCCAGCTCGGCGGCCGAGTGCGACGTGAGGAAGAACGCGAGGACGGGCAGGAGCGTGGACAGGACGACGGCGACGGACGCCGCGGCCGTTTGCTTGAGGGTCTTCATAGAGTGGCCGGTGCCGGTTGGTGAAAGGCCCCGGGGCAGACCCGGCGGCCGCCAGGCCGGTGAGGGTCGGGCAGACGAGTCCGCACGGGAAACGGGGCCGAAAACGGTAGCGGTCGCTCGATGCGGAACGGGGCGTGTGTATGCTGAACAGGAGGCCGGCGGCGCGCCCGGTGGGGCGCGTCGGCCTCTAACGGATGTCGGGGGGCGCTGTGTTGCATGAGGAGCACGCGAAGCCTCGAAGGCTCCTTTTCAGGGCTTCCGGGCTGTTCGCCCGAGCACACACCGGCTTCGAGCCACGCCCGATGCAGCCTCTGCGAATCGTCTGCGACGCCAACATCCCGGCCGCCGAGGCCGCCTTCGGGCCGCTCGGGACGGTCCGGCTGATGCCCGGCCACGCCATCACACGCGACGTGCTGCAGGACGCCGACGCCCTGCTCGTCCGCAGCGTCACGCGCGTCGACGCCGCGCTCGTCGCCGACACGCCCGTCTGGTTCGTCGGCACGGCGACGGCGGGCGTGGACCATGTGGACGTCGCCGCGCTCGGCCGGCTCGGCATCGCGTTCGAGTCGGCACCGGGCTCGAACGCGACCTCGGTCGCCGAGTACGTCCTCGCGGCGCTGCTGGAGCTGCTCGCCGCTCAGGAGCGCGACGCGCGCGCGCTCACGCTCGGCGTCGTCGGGCACGGACAGGTCGGCGGGCGGGTCGCCGCGCGGGCCGAGGCGCTCGGGATGGACGTACTCGTGTGCGACCCGCCGCGCGCGGCGACGGACGACACCGTCGGCGGCGGCCTCGTCGGCGGCGGCTACGTCGCGCTCGCCGACGTGCTCGCGGCCTCCGACGTCGTCACGCTGCACACGCCGCTGACCGACGGCGGGCTGTGGCCGACGCGCGGGCTCATCGGTACGGCCGAACTGGTGGCGATGCGCCCGGGCGCGATTCTCGTCAACGCTGCCCGCGGGCCGGTCGTGGACGGCGCGGCCGTCCTCGCCGCTCGCCGCTCGGGCCGCCTCGGCGCGCTCGTCGTGGACTGCTGGCCCGGCGAGCCCGCCCCGAGCCCCGCACTCGTCGCCGCGGCCGACGTCGCGACGCCGCACATCGCGGGCTACTCGGCCGAGGGCAAGCTGAACGGGACGGCCATGCTCGCCGCCGCCCTGCACGCCTGGGGCGGCCGCGACGAGGCACCGTGGACGGTCCCTGCGCCCCCGCCGCGCGAGATCGACCTCGCCGCGATGGCGCTCCCCGACCCGGCGGCCAGCGGACAGGCACGGACGGCGTGGCTCGCCGCCGTCGCGAGGCAGGCCTACGACGTCCGTGGCGACGACGCGCGCTTCCGCCGCGCGATGGCGGACGCCGACCCGGACGCCCGCGCCGCGGCCTTCGCCGAGCTTCGGCGGGCGTACCCCGTGCGCCACGAGAACGCCGCGTTCGTCGTGCGCGGCGCGGTGCCCGGAGACCTCCGGCGGGCGGTGACGGACGGGCTCGGAATGCGGATCGACCCATCGTCCCCGTAGAGACGCCCCGCTGGGGCGTCTTATGCCGCGCACGACGCCAGCCAAGGCCGCGGGCCGTCGAACGTACACGGCGTCGGACGGGCACGACGCGGACGGGCACGACATCGGACGGGCACGACATCGGACGGGCGCGACGTCGGACGGGCGGGATCGACGGGGCCGGTGTCGCGTGAAGATGCCCCAGCGGGGCGTCTCTACGAGTGCGGGGACGCTGACGCCTGGCGGTTATTTGCCGAACCCGTACTCGCGGAGGTAGCCGTCGCGGTCGCGCCAGTCCGCCCGCGTCTTGACGAACAGCTTGAGGAAGACGCCGCGCCCGAGGAAGGCCTCCATCTCGGTCCGCGCCGCCGTGCCGAGGCGCTTCAGCGCCGCGCCGCCCTTGCCGACGAGGATCGCCTTCTGCGACTCCCGCTCGACCACGACGTCGATGGCGACGAGCGTCTTCTGGCCGGGCCGCTCTTCCACGGTCACGACCACGGCCTGCGTCGAGTACGGGATCTCGTCGCGGTAGAGGTGGAAGATGGCCTCGCGGACGATCTCGCCGAGGAAGAAGCGCTCGGGGTGCTCCGAGAGCTGGTCCGGCGGGTAGTACGGCGGGCCGGCGGGCACGCGGTCCAGCACGAGCCGCAGCAGCGTGTCCACGCCGCGCCCGCTCAGGGCCGACATCGGGACGACCTCGTCGAAGGCGCGGCCGAAGGCCTCGGTGTAGGGCCCGACGAGCGGGAGCGCGTCGGCGGCCGAGCGCAGCGTGTCCGTCTTGTTGATCGCGAGCAGGACGGGCGAGTGCTGGCGCGCCGCGCGCTCGAGCGCCGTCAGGGCGTCGTGCGTGATGCGCCCGGCGGCCCCGCCGGGGGCCTCGGCGTCGGCGAGCAGCACGACCACGTCGGCGTCGCCGAGCGAGCGGTCGACGTCGCGCATCATCGCCTCGTGGAGGCGGTACTTGGGGCGGACCGTGCCGGGCGTGTCCAGCAGCACGAGCTGGTGCGGCGGCAGCGCCGGCTCGCCCGCCTCGCCCGCCGTGCCCTCGGACGACAGGATGCCGAGCACGCGGTTGCGCGTCGTGGACGGCCGCGGCGAGACGATCGAGAGCTTCGTGCCCAGGAGCCGGTTCAGCAGCGTGCTCTTGCCCACGTTCGGCGCGCCGACGAGCGCGACGTAGCCCGAGCGGTGGCCCTCGGGCACGTCGCCGGCCATGACGAGGCCGGGCCGGAGCGCGTCGTCGCCGTCGTCGGCGAAGAACTCGGCCGGGTCGAGGGGTCCGTCGTCGGCGTCCAGGCGGTCGGGGCGGTCGTCGTCGGTCATCGGGCGGCGGAGCGGGGGCGGCCAAGCTACGCCGCCCCCGCGCCGGGCCGTCAGTCGTTCGCGCACGCGCTGCCCGTGCGGACCGGGTCGCGGTGGCTGCTGGACCGCCCGGTGACGTGGTTTCGGTAGCTGCTCGAGCTGTCGATCCTCTTCGACGTCAGCCTGCCGTCGCTCTCGACGTGGCAGACGTAAAAAGCCGGCGTCCAGCCTGCTGGCGGCGAGTAGGCCGTCGGGGTCGTCGGCGTCGTCGTGACCGGGGTCGGCGTCGGCGACGTCGTGATGGGGGTGGGTGCCGGCAGGGGTGCCGTCGTGATGGGGGTAGGCGTCGGCAGTGGTGCCGTCGTGATCGGCGTCGGCAGCGGCGTCGTGGACGGTCCGCCGGTCGGTCCGCCCGTGGAGCCGCCGGTCGAGCCGCCGGTGGAGCCGCCGGTGGAGCCACCTGTGGGGCCGCCATGTGATCCGCCCGTGGTCGTCGGGCTGCTCGCGGCGTAGCGCGCGCGCATCTCGGCGGCCGAGACGTGCTCGCTCACCGACGAGAGCAGGTGCACCTCGTTGCCGTCGAAGCCGACCTTCTCGGCGAGGCGGACGATGCTGGCGAGGCTGTACGTCACGCTCGCCAGCGGCCCCATCTCGAGGCGCGTGCCGAAGCTCGTCCCGCCGCTGATGCTCGCCCGCCACGCGGCCTCCTCGGCGTCGTGCGCCGCGCGCTCGTCGGCCTGCATGTGCCAGTAGACGGCGGCGTCGTAGACGGTCGCGCCGTCGTTGTCGCGGACGACGCGCACCGAGAGGGCCCCCTCGCGGTTCCAGTCGCGGCCGACGCAGAACGGCCAGCTGCCGCCGTCGCACGAGCCCTCGCCGTCGAAGAGGCGGCGCAGCGCGCGCAGGCTCTGCACGTCCAGCATGAGCGTCCGGAGGTCGCTGGCGGCGAAGGGGCGCGAGCGGTACGCGTTGCCGGCGTCGGCGAGCGCGCCGAGGCCGCTGCGGACCGCCCCCTTGGTGAGGGCGGGCTCCGACGACAGCCCGATCTCGTACGCGGCGAAGCCGTGCGCCTCGGGGTGCTTGAACTCGAGCCGGACCTGCTGCGAGCCGAGGGCCTGCATCGTCGTCCAGAACTGCGTCTCGGCCTCCTGCGCGCCGCGGCCGTTGCGGGCGAACTCGATGTGGCCGCCGCGCGGCGCGCCGGCGGGCTCGAGGTCGAAGCGGTGCGTGTGCTCCCACCACGGGTAGTCGACCGGGCTCGCGAGCGGCCAGGTGGGGCTCGGCCGCGCGCCCGGCGCGTCGGGCATGCCGCCCGGGGCGCGCGCCACGGTGACGTCCAGGTGGCCGCCCGGCGGGAGGGCGTTCTGGGCCACGACGAGGCCGCCGGTGATGTCGGCGTTGCCGAGCAGCTGCACCGGCAGGTACTGGCGGTCTGCGCGGACGATCACGAGGCCGTCCCACGCCATCGCAGCCGCGGACTGCACCGCGAGCGGGCCCTCGACGAGCAGGATGCCCGAGCCGCGCAGCGTCCCGGCGACGGTCAGCGCGCCCCTGACGCGCGTGATGCCCGTCCGGCCGCCCCACGTCTGCGAGCCGGAGACGGTCTGGGCCGCGGCGAAGGTGACGTCGCCGGCGGCCATCGCGGCGAGCGCCGACTGGTAGAGGCCCTCGGCGTCGACGACGTCGTCGGTCTGGCTGAGGTCCTCGAGGAGCGGGCCGGAGCGGCCGGCCCCGCTCATCCAGTCGCCCGTCGCGGGCACGGTGAGCGCGCCCCGGGCGAGGCTGATCTGGCCGGCGAGGTCGCCCGTCATCGTGCCGAGGTTCAGGCCGATCGCGTCGAGGCCGGTGTCGCCGAACTTGCGCGCGTCGAAGCGCGCGGGGTGGTCCGAGGCGGTCCCCGAGACGCGCGAGGCGTTCGAGATGTCGGCCGTGGCGTAGGGCACGTCGAGCCAGATCGGGCCGGGGTACTCCATCGGGTCGAAGGAGTACGTGTTCTCGACCTTGTGGACGGCCCCGCCGAAGCGGCCGAAGACCGTCACGGTGACCTCGCGGTTGTCCGCCGAGCGGACCGAGTTGACCGTGAACGTGCCGCCGTCGTAGGCGCAGCCCGTCGTGCCGGGGCTGGGGCAGCCGGTGACGCCGGGGTCCACGAAGCCCTCCTCGCCGACCATCGACGCGAGCACGAGGCTCTGGCCGGTCTCGGCGATCTGGCGCGCGAGCACGTTCGCCTGCGCCTCGGAGCGGCCCGAGGCCGTGTCGCCGGCGATCAGCATCATGCCGAGCTTGAGCGTGGCCCCGCCGAGGATGGCGGCGGCGACGATCATCAGTGTCAGTCTGCCCATGGGTCGGGTGCGGCGGACCGCGTCAGGAGGAACGGCGGATCAGATGGTGCGGCCGGTCGGCGGCGGCGGCGGCGTCCGCGGCGGCGGTGGCGGCGGCGGCGGCGTGCTCGGGCCGCTCGTCGTCGCCGGCGGGGCAGTCGTGGTCGTGGTCGTCGTCGTCGTGGTGGTGCCGGTCGGAGCGGGCGGCGGCGGCGGGGGCGGCGGCGGGTCCGCGGGGAACGTCGGCGCGACGGCCGCGCCGGGCTCGACCGGCGGCAGGCCCTCGCGCGCCGTCGCCGAGATCACGCGCACGGTCGCCGCCCGGCGGACGGCGTTCTGCATCGTCCGCGTGCCCTGGTCCGACGTGCGCCGCGTGCCGATCGGCGACGCGGCGACGGCCGACACCTTGACCTGCGCCGCGACGTCCGAGCGGCCGTCGACGCCGTCGAACTGCTCCGTCCCGTCGGCGAGCCGCGCGATCACGTTGAGCTCGAGCACGCCGACGGCCCCGCCGGTGGCGCGGACGGCCCCGCCGCGGCGGTACTCGTAGCGCGTGACGGCGTACGTCGGGCGGTTGACCGTCCCCACGCGGACCGTCTGGCCGGTCGGGACCATCTCGTAGCTCACGATCGCGACCGGCGAGGCCGCGCCCGAGCCCGGCGCGGCGAGCGTCGGGAAGGTGAACTGCGACGTGTAGACCGTGCCGTCGGTGCCGGTCGCGCGCTGGATGCGGTAGCGGTCGAAGCCGAACGCGGTCGTCGTCTGCCCGACGGTCCGCATGTTCTCGACGTCGCGCTGGAAGACCGAGAGGAACTCGTCGGCCTGCCACTCGACGCGGTTGCGGACCGTCGTCTCGATGGCGGACTCCTGGCGGCGCATCTGCACGAACAGCAGCGCCCCGACGAGCACGGCCCCGACGAGGATGGCGATGAGGTGGTCGAAAATGGCGGACATCGGGTTACCGGAGAGAGGCCATCCCGGCCGGGGTGAACACCTTGCGGAGCGTCGCCCGGATCTCGGGCCGCCCGCGCGTCGTCGCCGACGGCACCTCGACCACGGTCACCGTGACTTCCTTGGCGAGCGTCGGCACGGCCGAGCTCGCGAGCGACGCCGGCACGACGTAGCGCACGGCGTAGGTCACGTCGAACAGCAGCGTCCCGGCTCCGCCGACGGCGTCGGCCGTGCGCGTCTCGGCCAGCCGGTGGAGGTCGTCGAGGTCGTCGAAGAGCGCGGCCGTCGTCTCGTCGACCTCGGGGCCGATGGCGGACGTCGGCGGGTTGATGCGGACGCCGGACAGGCGGCCGATGTCCTGCTCGTCGAAGGCGAGGCGCTCGGCGAAGGCGAGGCGGTCGCGGGCGACAGACTCGGCCGCGTGCTCGCCCTCGGACGTCACCGAGCGCACCTCCATCGCGGCCTCGTCGCGCGTGCTGTTGAGCGCGTAGATCGAGAAGACGGCGACGGCGCAGAGCGCGAGCAGGGTCTGCTGCATCGGTGGTGGGGAGGACGTCCCGCACCTGGTGCGATCTCCGTGCCGCGCCGGCCGCGCCGCGCCGCGCGTGCCCGAACGCCCCGGAATGGAACGCGGACGCGACGCCGGGCACCGGTGCCGCGCGGCTCGCGCGCCGGGCCGGGGCGCGAGCAGCCCGCGCCCGCGGGTCCGTTTCTACCGGCCGAGGAGTCCTAACGGCCCCCTCCCTGCTCGCAGATGGCGACGTAGGCCGCGACGGTCGCGGCGAGCCCGCGCTCGAGCGCGTCGGCGACGAGCGCCTGCCCGATCGAGACCTCGTCGATGCCGGGTGCAGCGGCCGCGCGTGCGGCGGCGAGGAGCGGGCCGAGGGTGGCGAGGTCGAGGTCGTGGCCGGCGTTGAGGCCGAGGCC
>JAYWIE010000499.1:0-8223 GCA_043789155.1 Rubricoccaceae bacterium
CGAGGGCCGCACGGACGACACCTTCGACGCCGCACTCACCGCGGCCACGCGCGCCTCTCAGACGAGCCGCGAAGACTTCGTGACGCTCTTCGCCGACGCCGTCGAGACCGCCCGCCCGGGCACGCGTCTCGCGCGCTACTTCCGCAACACGACCGGCGGCATCACCGCCCGCAGCACCAATCCTGAGGTCGTGGCCTACCTCCGGACCGAGGTCGAGGACGCCCTCAGCCGCGCCCAGGAGATCATCCGCCAGCGCGTCGACCGCTTCGGCGTCTCGGAGCCGCTCATCCAGCGCCAGGGCGCGAACCGCATCGCGGTCGAGCTGCCCGGCATCGACGAGCCCGAGCGCGTGCGCAACCTGCTCCGTGGTACGGCCAAGCTCGAGTTCCGCCTGCTGCCCGAGGGCCAGCTCGTCCAGGCCGCCGGCCAGCGCGTCGCCGCGTACTTCGCCGCCCAGCAGGCCGGCCAGCCTGCCGCCCGGCCCGACTCGACGGCCGGCACGACGGCCGACTCGGCGGCGACCGCCGGCGACACCGCGCGCGCGCGCCTCGACGTCGACGCGCTGACGGGTGGCACGGCCGCGACGACGACGGCTGGCCCGGCCGCCGGCCGCGCGTTCTCCGAGATGGTCCAGCTCGCGCCCGCCGGCCCCGCCTCGCCCATCTTCGGAATGGTCGCCAAGGCCGACACCGGGGCCGTCCGGCGGATGCTCGCCGCGCCGGCCGTCCGCGCGCTGCTGCCGCCGGGTACGGACCTGCTTTACACGGCCTCGGCCCAGACCGGTACCACGGACGGCATCGAGGTCTTCGAGCTCGTCGCCGTGAACCAGCGCGTCGAGCTCGCCGGCGACGTCGTCACCGACGCCCGCGCCGAGTACGACACGTTCACCAACGCGCCCGAGGTCTCGATCACGATGAACTCGGAGGGCGCGAGCCGCTGGAGCCAGATCACGTCGTCCAACGTCGGCAAGCCGGTCGCGGTCGTCCTCGACGACGTCGTGTACACCTTCCCGACCATCAACGGGGCCATCCCCAACGGCCGGACGCAGATCACGGGCTCGTTCACGCGCCAGCAGGTGACCGACATCGTGACGATCCTCAAGTCGGGCGCGCTCCCGGCCCCGGTCAACATCGTCGGCGAGCGGACGATCGGGCCCAGCCTCGGCGCACAGGGCGTGTCGAACGGCGTCCGCTCGGGGATCATCGGCTTCCTGCTCATCGGCCTCTTCGTGACCGTCTACTACCGCGTCGGCGGGCTCTTCGCCATCGCCGCCCTCGTCGTCAACCTGATCCTGCTCTTCGGCGTGCTCGCCGGCTTCCGGGCGACGCTGACGCTGCCCGGCATCGCCGGCATCGTGCTGACGCTCGGCATGGCCATCGACGCGAACGTGCTCATCTACGAGCGCATCCGCGAGGAGCTTGACGCCGGCAAGTCGATCCGGCCGGCCGTCGACGCGGGGTTCGAGAAGGCCTTCGCCGCCATCGCCGACGGCAACATCACCACGTTCCTGATCGGCGTCGTGCTGTACTCGTTCGGGACCGGCCCGATCCAGGGCTTCGCGATCACGCTCATGGCCGGCATCATCACGTCGGTCTTCTCCGCGCTCGTCATCACGCGCCTGCTGATCGACTTCACGCTCGCCCGCAACGGCCAGCGCCGCATCGCCTTCGGCTGAACGTGGCAGGTGGGCAGGTGGCAGGTGGCAGGTAAAATCCCTGCACCTGTCCACTCTGCCCGCATTCCACCTGTCACCTGTCACCTGATTACCTGTTACTGAAAATGCGCATTCTCGAAAACACGACCTACGACTTCTGGGGCATCCGGAACGTGGGCTTCATCGTCTCGGGCGTCCTGCTCCTCGGGGCCCTCATCGCCTTTTTCGCCCCCGGCCTCGAAGCCGGCGTCGACTTCAAGGGCGGCACCGAGATGGTCGTCCGCTCGCAGACGCCGCTCGACCTCGGCCAGACGCGCCAGGCCCTCGCGGGCCAGCTCGGCAACGAGACCGAGGCCAAGCTCTACGGCGACCCCCGCACGCTGCTCGTCCGCACGCCGACGACCGGCGACATCGAGGCGATCAAGGCGCAGACGATCCAGACGCTCGCGAGCACCTTCCCGGGCGCAAACCCGACGATCGAGGACAGCTACTCCATCAGCGCTCGCTTCTCGGACGACCTCTACCGCGGCGCGTTCTACTCGGTCCTCGGCGGGCTCGCCGTGATCATGCTCTACGTGCTCGCACGCTACGACTGGCGCTACGGCCTCGGGGCGATCCTGACGCTCGGCCACGACGTGATCGTCGTGCTGGGCATCTTCGCGCTCCTCAACGCCTTCACGCCCATCTCGTTCACGATCACGCAGACCATCGTCGCGGCCCTGCTGACGATCGTCGGCTACTCGGTCAACGACACAGTCGTCGTGTACGACCGCATCCGTGAGACCGAGGGCCTCTACCGCAACGAGTCGTTCCCGACGGTCGCCAACCGGGCCATCAACGCGACCCTCTCGCGCACCATCATCACGGGCGTCTCGACGCTCATCGCGCTCGTCGTGCTGCTGTTCTTCGGCGGCGAGGAACTGCGCGGCTTCGCGCTCGCGCTCCTGATCGGCATCGTGCTCGGCACCTACTCGTCGATCTTCGTCTCGACGCCGATCGTGGTCCTGCTCCGCGAGCGTTTCCCCGTGCGCACGCGCGCCGCCCGCGCCGTCCGCTAACTGCGAGTTTGGAGTTTGAAGTTTGGAGAGGTCGGTCGGTAGCGCCGGCCTCGATGTCGCGCGTTTGCGTCCCGAACTTCAAACTCCAAACTCCAAACTCTCCCCCCATGACTCTCTCCCAGACGACCGACGCCGGCGTGACCGTGCTCGCGCTCGCCGGCGACGCCCTCGGCGGGCCCGACGGCTCGGCCCTGCTCGAAGCGCTGCGCGCGCTCGACGCGCCCGTCCGCGCCGTCGCCGACCTCGGCGGCGTCGGGCACATGAACTCGTCCGGGCTCGGCATGCTCGTCGGCGCGATGACGAACGCCCGTGCCGGCGGCGGCGACCTCCGCCTCGCCCGCGTGACGCCGCGCACCGAGCTGCTGCTCAAGACGACGCGCCTGCTCGACGTCTTCCAGACGTTCGAGGCCGTCGGCGACGCCGTCGCCTCGTTCCACAAAGTCAGCACCGGCGACTGACGGCCTGACCGTCGCACTCTCGTAAAAGCGGTTTGGGGTTTGGAGTTTGAGGTTCGAGTAACAACCCCCAAACTTCAAATTTCAAACCGCATTTATCTTATGCCCGTCACCATCATCATCGGCGCGCAGTGGGGCGACGAGGGCAAGGGCAAGGTCGTAGACCTGCTCGCGCCCACGGTCGACATCGTCGCGCGCTACCAGGGCGGGGCCAATGCCGGCCACACCATCCAGTGGACGAACGCGCAGGGCGAGGACGAGACGTTCGTGCTCCACCTCATCCCGTCCGGCATCTTCCACCCGGGCACGGTCTGCGTCGTCGGCAACGGCGTCGTCATCGACCCGGTCGCGTTCATGGACGAGGTCCGCGCCGTCGAGGCGCGCGGCTACTCCGTCGCCGGGCGGCTGAGGGTGTCCCACACGGCGCACCTCATCATGCCGTACCACAAGGCGCTCGACCGCGCGCAGGAGCGCGCCGCCGAGGACGCCGAGGGCGGCACGGCCATCGGCACGACCGGCCGCGGCATCGGCCCGGCCTACGTCGACAAGGTCGCCCGGGCCGGCATCCGCGTCGTGGACCTGCTCGACCGCGACTCGCTGCGCGCCCGCCTCACGGCCGCGATCGAGGACAAGAACGACGTCCTCGCCCGGATCTACGGCGGCGAGCGCCTCGACGTCGACGCCATCGTCGACGAGTACGTCGCCTTCGACGAGATCATCGACCCGTACGTCACCGACACTGCGGCCTACCTCCACGACGCGCTCGCGGCCGGCAAGCGCATCCTCGCCGAGGGCGCGCAGGGCGCGCTGCTCGACGTCGACCACGGGACGTACCCGTTCGTCACGTCGTCCTCGCCGACGGCCGGCGGGGCCTGCACCGGCCTCGGCATCCCGCCGACGGCCGTCGACCGCGTCGTGGGCATCGTCAAGGCGTACTCGACGCGCGTCGGCAACGGGCCCTTCCCGACCGAGCTCACGGACGCCACCGGCGACCGCCTCCGCGCGACGGGCCACGAGTTCGGCGCGACGACCGGCCGCCCGCGCCGCTGCGGCTGGCTGGACCTCGTCGCGCTGAGCTACGCCGCGCGCCTCAACGGCTTCACCGAGATCGCGCTGACCAAGCTCGACGTCCTCGCGGGCTTCGACGAGATCCGCGTCTGCACCGCGTACCGCATCGACGGCCGGACGACCGAGCGCTACCCCGCCGACGCGCGCCTGCTCGGGCGCGCCGAGCCCGTCTACGAGACGCTGCCCGGCTTCGCCGAGCCCCTCGACGCCGCCCGCACGCTCGACGACCTCCCCGACGCCGCCCGCGCCTACGTCGCCTGGATCGAGGCCCGCCTCGGCGTCCCCGTGACGACCGTCGGGACCGGCCCGGGCCGCGAGCAGACCATCGTGGTAGAGGCCAGTGGGCAGTAGCTATCGGGTGAACTCGAACCGGTGGGCAGTGGCAGGCGACGGCAGCGTGTAACCCTGCGTCGTCGTTCGTTTCTTGCCTCTGAATTCTGCCACTGGCCCTTTCCCACTGGCCACTGGCGGCGAAGCCCATGTCCCCCTACCGCACGAGCACCAAGATCAAGCTCGGCCTGATCGTGGCCGCGGTCGTGATCGCGGTCGCGTCGCTGGTGTTCACGAGCCGGCTCGCGGACCGGCTCGAGGCGCAGGACGAGGCGGCGGTCGAGCTGTGGGCGCGGGCCATCGAGTTCCAGGGCCGCGCCAATATGCAGGCCGCGATGGCGGGCGACGGGACCGAGTGGGACGCGCTCGACTCGCTCGCCGCCGCGTCCGGCCTGCCCGACAGCGCGCGCGTGCGGCTCGCCGAGGCCATCGAGCGGGCATCCGAGCCGCCGCCCGACGCCGGGCTGAGCTTCGTCTTCGACGAGATCGTCCTGCCGGCCCGCTTCTCCGTCCCGGCCGTCCTCGTCGACTCGGCGACGGGGGCCATCGTCAGCGCGCGCTACGTGCCCGCGGCCACCGAGGCCGACCCGGAGGCGCTCGCCGCGCTCGTGACCGAGATGGGCGCGATGCACCCGCCGATCCCACTCCGCACCGGCCCGGGCCAGGTCCAGCGCGTCTACTACGGCGAGAGCTCGCTCGCGCGGCTCATCCGCTTTTTCCCGTTCGTGCAGCTCGCCGTCGTCGGGCTGTTCGTGCTCGTCGGCTACCTCGGCTTCTCGTACGTGCGGCGCAACGAGCAGTCCAGCCTGTGGGTCGGGATGGCGCGCGAGGCGGCGCACCAGTTGGGCACGCCGCTGTCGTCGATCATCGGGTGGGTCGAGCTGCTGCGCCTCGGGCCGGACGCCCCGCCGGCCGAGATGATCGCGGACGAGCTCGAGCGCGACGTGGATCGCCTCAAACGGGTGGCGGACCGGTTCGAGAAGATCGGCTCGACGTCCGCCCTCGTCCCGACGGCCGTCGGGCCGGTGCTCGAGGCGGTGATGGACTACATGCGGCCGCGCGTCTCAGCCGCGGGCGGCGTCGCGCTGGGCGTGCAGGCCGAGGCCGGGCTCGCGGCGATGCTCAACGCGGACCTCTTCGAGTGGGTCGTGGAGAACCTGACCAAGAACGCGCTCGACGCGATGGAGGGCGTCCCGCCGCCTGCGGGCGGCCACCGCGTCGAGGCGACGGCGGGCCTCGAGGGCGGGCGCGTGGTCGTGCGCGTCCGCGACACGGGCAAGGGCATGGACCGCGCGACGGCGCGCCACGTCTTCCGCCCCGGCTTCTCGACGAAGCGCCGCGGCTGGGGCCTCGGCCTGAGCCTCGCGCGGCGCATCGTCGAAGCCACGCACGGCGGCGCGCTGACGGTCGAGGAGACGCGGCCGGGCGCGGGCACGACGTTCCGGATCGAGGTCCAGCCCGCCGGCGACGAGGCGGTGTGGGCGGGATGACGGCGGATCGGGGAGTCGACCCGGACGTCCCCTTTTGGTCCGACGAGGTCCCCGTAGAGACGCCCCGCTGGGGCGTCTTCTTCCTCCCGGATGGCACCACGCACGACATTTCCGCCCCGACGTCCCCGGCACCCCGACGTCCCGAATGGCGGTTCGGTGGACCGGGTCGTTCCGGGGATGTCCCGCGTCCGGGACGGCACGCGCCGCGGCGTCACTCGACGTCCTCGACGGCCTCGTCCGGGTCGTCCGGCCGGCCGACCGTGCGCCAGCGCTTCTGTCGCGTGGTGGCGTACTCCGTCTCGACCGTCTCGAGGATGCCGAGGTAGGACGCGTAGCGCTGCTCCGTGATCGTCCCGGCCTCGACGGCGTCGATGACGGTGCAGCCGGGCTCGTGGACGTGCGTGCAGTCGGGGAAGCGGCAGTCCGGGATGAACGGCCGGAACTCGACGAAGTAGCCGCCGAGCTCGACCGGCGACATGTCCCAGATGCCGAACTCGCGCACGCCCGGCGTGTCCGCGACCCAGCCGCCCGCCGCCTCGTAGAGCGTCGCGAAGGTCGTCGTGTGGCGGCCCTTCTGCGTGCGCAGGCCGATGTGCGACGTCCGCAGCCCGAGGCCCGGCTCGACGCCGTTGAGCAGGCTCGACTTGCCCACGCCGGACGGCCCCGAGACGACCGAGACCTGCCCCGCGAGCGCGTCCCGGAACGCCTCGACGCCCTCGCCCGTCTCGGCGCTCGTCACGAGGACCGGGTAGCCGAGGCCGCGGTAGAGCTCGGACCAGAACGCCATCGCGGCCTGCGCGCGCGGCTCCTCCACCATCAGGTCCGCCTTGTTCAGCACGAGCCCGCCGGCGACGTGCCGCGCCTCGGCCGCGACGAGGAAACGGTCCACGAAGCCCGGGTTGAACTTGGGACCATAGACGGACTGCACGCACCACGCCATGTCCACGTTGGCCACGATGACGTGCTCGCGGACGGCCCCGCGGCTCCCCGCCGCCCGCCGCGAGAGCTGGTTGTGGCGCGGCCGGATCGCCGTCACGAGCGCCGTCTCGTCGTCCTCCATCCGCAGCTCGACGCGGTCGCCGACCGCAAGGGGGTTCGTCTCGTCGATGTCGAGCGCGTCCAGCCGGAAGCGGCCGCGCGCGCGTGCTTTCACGTCCGCGCCGTCGTCCGTGCGGACGTTGTACCAGCTGCCGGTCGAGCGGATGACGAGCCCGTCGACGATGCGGCGGGCGGGAGGGACGGCGTCGGTCATGCGTGAAACTCCGGATCGAGGGGGCCGTCGAACGCCGACGAACGCTCGCGGCTCCACGCCGCACCCCGATGCCTACGACTCCTCCGCGCGGCGCGCCTTACGACGACCTCCGCGCCGCCTTCGACCGCCTCGCCACGCCCGACAAGGTCGCCTTCGTCTTCGAGGCGACGTTCGGCACGATCGGGCAGGCCCTCACCGAGACCGGCCGCCACGTCGCCGACGCCGTCGCGAGCCTCGACCTCGACAGCGTCTTCCGCGACCCGATGCGCCCCGTAGACCCGGCGTCGGGCCCGATGCCAGACTCGGCCGCCGCTGCCGCTGCCGCGACGGGCGCGACGAAGCGGCCTGGCCGCGCGCGCCGCGACCCGGGCGTCCCGCCGAGCCCGGACGGGCCCTCGGCGACCTGATGGGGACGTGGCTCGAACGCTTCGAGCAGGCCGGGCCGGTGGGCCGCCTCGGCCTGCTCGCCGGCGGGGCCGTCCGCCTCGCCGCGACTGCCGCCGAGACGGCCATCGACCGCGCGGCGTCGATCGCCGTCGAGGCGCAGACGGCCTTCAGGAAGGAGATGGACCCCAACGTCTCGGACGCCCGCATCCTCGAGGAGACGAACGAGCGGGAGGGCTGACGGTCCGGTGCGTGTCATGACGGGTGTCATCGGGAGGAGAGACCCTGCGGGGTGTCTGCCCGTTGGACCCGTCCCGACGGACTGCCCTCCCCGCGCCATGCCCGCTCACGACCTCGCGATCCCGACGCTCCCGAGCCGCTCCATCGCTGTCACCGTCGCGTTTTACGAGCGGCTTGGGTTCGCCGCGAGCCTCCCCGGCGGCGGCGGCGCATACGCCGTCCTCACGCGCGGGACGATCGAGCTGCACTTTTTCGGGCACCCGGACCTCGACCCTGCGACGTCGTCCGCCGG
>JAYWIE010000500.1:0-2322 GCA_043789155.1 Rubricoccaceae bacterium
GACGGCCGCGACCGAGAGCAGCATCGTCACGCCGAGCAGGGGCCACACCTGCCGCCACCCGCGCCACGAGAACGGCCGGTCGATGGCGATCCCGGCCCCCATCAGCGACACGATGAGGATGAACTCGGTGAGGTACTCGGCCGCCGCCGTGTGCGCGGGCGTCCCGACGACGTCGAGGCGCGGCAGGCCGAGCGGGAGCGCGAACGCGAGCCACCCGAGGCCGACGTAGAGCATCGGCAGCGAGAGCGGCAGCCGCCGCAGCGGCTTTTCGAGGGCGACGGCCCCCCACAGCCCGAGGCCGCCGAGGATGAACGTCAGAATGCGAGGGTCCATCGCTGCCAGACGACGCTCCGGCGCTGCCAGATCCTGAGGCGCGCGATCCGGGCCCGCCTCAGGGGATGCCCTACAGCAGCCGACCTACGGCCGGCCGCCCTCGACAGTGACGCGGTTGCGGCCGTCGCGCAGCGTCACAGGCACCGCGCCGACGACGCTGCCGTCGCCGTCCAGTGTCACGACGCGGACGGAGCGCGGGAAGGTGAACGTCCCGATGCTGCCGCCCCCTTCGTTGTAAAACCCGATGGGCCCGACCGAAAACAGCGCTGGCGCGACGGTCCGGTCGGTCGTCGTCAGCGTCCCATCGGCGGCTGTGACGCCAAGGGTGCGGCCAAGGTCGATGCCGCCGAATGCGTCAGTCCGCACCGTCGTCCGCGTCTGCACCTCGGTGCCGGCGGTGACGCGGAGCTGGTAGACGCCGGCCGGCAGCGCCGCGCCCGGGGTCGGCTCGTCGGTGACCAGGAGGACGGTCTGGCCGGCCCCGAGCGTCCCCTCGAACGGCGTCGCGACGACGGCCCCGCCGAGGTCGACCAGGTCGACGCGCGTCGCCGCCGGGGCGTCGAGCGAGACCACGACGCGCGCGGTCCGGACCCACGGGGTCGGGTAGACGGGCGAGACGTCGAACGCCGCCGGGCGCTGCGCGGGCGGGCCCGGAGCGGGCGGAGCCGCGCCGCTGCCGAAGGAGCCGAACACGAGCGCGACCCGCTGCCCCGCGACGGGCCGGCCGGCGGCGTCCTCGACCGTGACCTCGAGCGAGAAGGCATCCGAGGTGGGGGTGTCGCACGAGGCGAGCACGAGCACGCTCAGCACGAGCGCGGCGAGGCTGGACAGACGCATGGGTCGAGGTGGAGCGAGCGCGAAGATAAAGGCCTGCCCGGAGCGCCGCGGGCGCGGTCTACGGCTCGCTCAGTGCCTCGCCGGCGAGAAACTGCTCGACGAGGCGCATCGCCGACGGCCGCATCATGACATACGTGTGCCCGCCGCCGACCTCGGCCTCGTCGGCCCCGCCGAGGTGCGCCTCGGCGGCCGACACCTTGCCGTCGCGCCGGCCGCGGACGATCAGCAGCGGCACGCCGGCGTCCTGCGGGAGCCGGCGGACTGTGCTGCCGCTGTCGGTCCGCAGGTCGCGCATCGGCCGCAGCAGCCACCCGACGGTCGGCGCGAAGCGGTCCGCGCTGCGCGCGCCCTGGTTCGGCGGCGCGAGCAGCACCACGCGCCCGACGCGCGCGGGCCGCTCGTTGGCCAGCATCCACCGGACGGCGATGCCGCCGAGGCTGTGGCCGACAAAGTGGACGCTCGGCGCGGGCTCGCTCGCGAGCGCGCGGGAGGTCGCGACGGCGAGCCGGTGGCCGATGCCGGGCAGCGTCGTCCCGACGCTGGGGTAGCCGAACGAGAGCACGCGGAAGCCGTCGTCGGACAGACGCCGGGCGAGCGGTGCCATCGAGCGCGGCGTGCGGCCCATACCGTGGACGAGCACGACGAGGTCGCGGGGCGGCCCGTCTACGCGCGCCGGCGCGAGCGACGTGCAGCCGGAGAGGCACCCGGCGAGCGCAAGCAGGCACGTCGCTGCACGCAGGCGCGTCACCGCGGGCGCTCGAGAATGAGGAGGTGCTGGTTCACGCACCGTCACCGCGGGCGCTCGAAAATGAGCAGGTGCTGCTGGGGCAGGTCCCGGCGGTTCTCGACGAAGCGGAAGCCCGCCGCCTCGACCTCGCGCTGCGCCTGGCCCTCGGTCATCTTGTGCAGCTCGCGGATCGGGACGTCCGGGTCCTCGGCGCGGTACTCGACGAGCACGACGCGCCCGCCGGGCCGCGTCGCGCGGAAGAGCGCGGCGAGCATCTCGCGCGGGTAGGCGAACTCGTGGTAGGCGTCGACGAGCAGGCTCACGTCGACCGAGGCGTCGGGCAGGTTCGGGTCGGACTCCGTCCCGAGCACGGGCTCGACGTTGCGGACGCCGTCGCGGTCGGCGCGGGCCTCGACGATGGCGAG
>JAYWIE010000501.1:0-2321 GCA_043789155.1 Rubricoccaceae bacterium
TCACCCTTTGCGCTTGGCCCGCGGGTGCGCCGCGTCGTAGATCTTGCTCAGGTGCTGGTGGTCCAGCTTGGTGTAGATCTGCGTCGTGCTGATGCTGGCGTGGCCCAGCAGTTCAGCGGCGCGCGGGCCGCCCGTCCGCGCGCGGTCGGGCGGAACTCGGCCGGCGGCGAGAACGCGTCCCAGCCGCCCAGCGCAGCGCCGCCGCCGGCGGCGCGGACGTCCGCCCGCCCGGCGGGCGGATTCGGAATGCGGGAGAGTAGATCGGTAACCGCCACGGGAGTCGGAGGGCCGTCAGGGAGCGATAGGGAGACGGAACCGGAGAGGGCAATCGGTGTGCCGCCTCCGGCCCCGGCCGGCCGTCGGGGTATCTTGACCGGGTCCCGCTGTGGACGCCGCATCCGCCCCCGCCGTTTCGCCCGTGCCCGGCCCGCCGTCCCGCCTCGCCCTCGCCGCCGCCGGGCTCGTGCTCGCGGGCGTCGTCGCCGCCTCGGCCTGCCGCACGCCGGCGACGGCCGTCGCAGACGCCGCCGGCGACGCCGCGTGGACGACCGTCGGCGACGCGGCCTGCGCGTCGTGCCACGCCGACATCGCGGCGACGTACGCGCGCTCGGGCATGGGCCGCGCCGTGTCGCGCTTCGCCCGCGAGGGCGCGCCCGAGCGCTTCGACGCCGCCGGCGCGAGCCCCGTCGTCTGCGCGCCCGACGACGGCACTCCGGGGGCGGGCTACTGCTACCAGGCCTTCGTCCGCGGCGACACGCTGTTCCAGCGCGAGACGCACCCGGCCGAGCCCGGCTTCGAGCGCGTCCACGCCGCGAGCCACGTCGTCGGGTCGGGCAACGCCACGCGGTCGTACCTGATGCTGGCCGGCGCGGGAGGCAACGGCGGCGCGAACGGCGGCGCAGCCAGCGGCGCAGCGGGGGAGGAGGGCGGCTACCTCACCGAGATGCCACTCACGTGGTACGTCGAGCGCCAGATCTGGGACCTCAGCCCCGGCTACGCCGGCGGCAACGAGCGCTTCGAGCGCCCGGTCGCGCTCGAGTGCCTCACGTGCCACGACGCCGCGCCGGGCCACGCGCCGAGCCAGAACTTCTACACCGACGTCCCGCTCGGCATCTCGTGCGAGCGCTGCCACGGGCCGGGCTCGGCCCACGTCGCCGCGTTCGAGGCCGGCGGCGACCCCGCCGAGACGCGCATCGTCAACCCGGAGCACCTCTCGACGGCGCTCCAGCTCGACGTCTGCCAGCAGTGCCACCTCGCCGGCGAGACCGTCTACGCGCCGGGCGAGGGCCCGACGACGTACCGCCCCGGCCGCCCGCTCTCGGCCCACCGCGCCGTCTTCGCGACAGCCGAGTCGCTCCAGGACCCCGAGTCGTTCGGCATCGCGAGCCACGCCGAGCGCATGGCGCAGAGCGCGTGCTTCAAAGGCGCGCTCGGCTCGCCGGCCCCGATGACGTGCACGACCTGCCACGACCCGCACGTCGCGCAGGCCGAGCTGCCGGCCGACGCCTACTCGGCCGCCTGCCGCTCGTGCCACACGCCGGACGCCGCCGGCACCGCCGTGCCGGGCCACGGGCCGCTCTGCGACCGCCCCGGCGCGGCGACGCCGCAGATCGCGCTCAGCGGCGACTGCGCCTCGTGCCACATGCGCCGCGCGGGCACGTCGGACATCCCGCACGTCTCGTTCACGGACCACTGGATCCGCAAAAACCCGCCGCCGAACCGCCCGGGCGGCCCCACCGACACCGCCGACCGCCACGCGACGCCGTTCACGCTCGTCAACGTCGTCCTGCGCGAGGGCGAGCTCGAGGGGCGGGCCGAGGCACCGCGCCCGCGCGCGCAGGCGGACGTCGAGATGGGGCTCGCCGTGTTCGGCACCTACGACACGGCCCACCGCCTGCCGGCCTACCTCCCGCGCGCGGCGGCCTTGCTGCGGCGCGGCCTCGCCGGCGGGCAGGAGCGCACGGACGCCCGCATCGCGCTCGGGCGCGCGCTCGCGGCGATGGACTCGCTCCAGGCGGCCGTCGCCGTGCTCGCGGACGCGGCCGCCCGCGACACGACGTCCGGGATGGCCGCGCTCTGGCTCGGCGCGACGCGCCTCGACGCCGGCGACGCCGCCGGCGCGGCCCGCGACCTGCGCCGGGCCGTCCGCCAGATGCCGCGCTACACCGAGGCCCGCATCCAGCTCGCCGAGGCGCTCGCGGGGCAGCCCGCGGAGGCCGCGGCCGTCCTCGACGCCGCGCTCCGCGCGGACCCGGTCCGCCACGCATCGGCCTGGAACGACCTCGGCTTCTACCGCCTCCAGGCGGGCGACGTGCCCGCCG
>JAYWIE010000502.1:0-2319 GCA_043789155.1 Rubricoccaceae bacterium
GCCTGGCTGCTGCTCGCCGCCGCCGTCTTCGGCGGGACGGCCGCGCCGGTCGTGCACCGCGTCGCGCACGGGTGGGAGCGCGAGGCGCTGCGCGCGGCCCACGCCGCCGACGGCCACCACGCCACCGGCGGCGGGACGGGCGCGCGCCTCCACGAGACGTGCCCGACGCGCGCCCAGGACGACGCTGCGTGCACGCTCTGCCAGAGCGCGCCGGCCGGGCTCGCCGCCGCGGACGACGCCCGCGCGGACGCTGCGCCGGACGTCCGCCCCGAGGCGGTCGCGGAGGCCGGAGAGCGCAGCCGCCGGGTCGGGGCGGCGACGGGACGAGGACCACCGGAGCGCGTCGCCTGACGCTCCATGCCGGCCCCGGCCGGCGCTCCCGTGACCTCTCCGGCGACCCGTCGCCCACTCGCATGTCCATCTGGATTCGCGCGGCCATCGCGGCCGCGCTCGTTTTGCTCATCCTCCCCGCCGCCCGCGCGCAGTCCATCGCAGGCCGCATCACCGACGCCGCCACCGGCGAGCCGCTCATCGGCGCGACCGTGCTCGTGCCCGCCCTCTCGGCCGGCACCACGACCGACGCCGACGGCCGCTTCGCGCTCGCGCTCGGCCGGGACGGGGCCGTGCGCGTCGTGACGCGCTACGTCGGCTACACGGCCGACACGCGGACAGTGACCGTCGCCGGCGCGACGCGCGTCGACGTGGCCCTCGCGGCGTCTGCCGTCGAGTCGCCGGGGGCCGTCGTGACGGCGCGCGCGGCCGCGGCCGACGTGCTCTCGACGCCGCAGTCGGTCGCCGTCGTAGACGAGCGCGTGCTGGCCCGCTCGGGCGGCGGGACACCCTTCGACGCGCTCGGCGAGGTCGCGGGCGTGCGCCTGCTCCGGACCGGCGCGGCCATCGCCAAGCCCGTCATCCGCGGCCTGACGTCGCAGCGCGTGCTGGTCGTCCGCGACGGCGTGCGGCAGGAGGGCCAGGGCTGGGGCGACGAGCACGGCCCCGAGATCGGCGCGGCCGACGTGGACCGCATCGAGGTCGTCCGCGGCCCGTCGAGCCTGCTCTACGGCTCGGACGCGCTCGGCGGCGTCGTGCAGACGCTCCAGCGCGACCTCTTCGCCGCACCCCGCTCGGCCGAACTCCGGCTGAGCGGCACGACCGTGACGCAGCAGTCCGACGCCAGCCTCCGCGTCGGGGCCGTCGCGGGCCGGCTCGGGCTCGAGGGCCGCGTCGGCGGGCTGCGCGCCGGGCTCGTCCGCACGCCCGACGGGCTCGTGCCGGGGACGGCGCAGGACGGCACGACGGCCTCGGGCCGCGCCGGGCTGCGGATCGGGGCGCGCGGGACGGTCGAGGCCGAGGCCGGGCTCTTCCGCCAGCTCGTCGCCCTGTTCGAGCCCCCGGGCGCGCCGGGCGACCTGGGCCCCGCGCCCGACAGCCGCTTCGGCATCGCCGGCCCGTACCAGCGCGTCGCGCACGACCGCGGCGTGCTCCGCCTCGACGTGCCCGGAACGGGGTTCGCGCAGCGCGTCGAGGCCGTCGCGGCCGTCCAGCAGAACCGCCGCCGTGAGTTCGAGGACGGCACGGACCCGAGCCTGTACCTGCGCCTGACGACCGCGACGGCCGACGTCCGCGTCCACCACCGGCCCGTCGGGCGCGTCTTCGGCACGCTCGGCGCGTCGGGCATGCACCAGCGCAACGAGACGCTCGGGCCCGAGACGCTCATCCCCGGCGGGACGACCGTCAACGCGGCCGTCTTCGCCGCGGAGCAGCTCGTGCTGCCGACGCTGACGCTCGACGCCGGCGCGCGCCTCGACGCGCGGCGGCTCTCGGTCGCGGACACGCCCGCGCTCGGCGTCGCGGCGCAGTCGCGGACCTACGCCGCGCTCACGGGGGCCGTCGGGGCGGCGTGGCAGCCGCGGACGGACCTCTCGCTCGCGGCCAACCTCGGCCGGGCCTTCCGCGCGCCGGTCCTGCAGGAGCTGTTCGGCAACGGCGTCCACGAGGGCACGCTGCGCTTCGAGCGCGGCACCGCCGGCCTGCGGCCCGAGACGAGCCTCTCGCTCGACGTCGTCGGGCGCTACCTCACGCCGCACGTCTACGCCGAGCTCAGCGCCTTCGCGACGCGCGTCGGCGGCTACATCACGCCGCGCGCGACGGGCGCGACCGACGCCGAGAGCGGGTTCGAGATCTACGACTTCGCGCAGTCCGACGCGACGCTGAGCGGGGCCGAGGCGCGCCTCGACGTCCACCCGCACGCGCTCCACGGCCTCGGGCTGCACCTCTCGGCCGACGCCACGCGCGGCCGTGCCGCCGGAGACGGCACCG
>JAYWIE010000503.1:0-8203 GCA_043789155.1 Rubricoccaceae bacterium
CACGACCGTCACCAACACGAACCGGCGCATCCAGTTCACGCCGTGGGACCTCTTCCGCGTCCGCCCGGAGGCCGTCGCCGTCGGTGCCCCGGGGACGACCGGGACGGGCTTCGACACCGCGCTCCGCGTCATCACGCCGGGCCCGGTCAACAACGACGTGCTCGTCGTCGAGAACGGCGTGACCTACTTCAAGGCCGTCCAGACGACCTTCCTCGGCGACGTCGCCTACGAGACCTCGACCGCGACCGGCGGCCGCACCGGCGGCGACGGCCAGCAGGCCTCGCACTGGCGCGACGACGCGCTGCGCCCGCCCTCGCTCGGCGCGAACCGCCTCATCGGCGTCATGGACCCGAACATCGCGGCCGGGCAGTTCGTCCCGATCAAGACCGCCGACATCCGGCTGCTCGAGGTGATCGGCTACACCGTCGTCTTCTCCCCGCTCACGGCCACGGTCGGGCTCTCGGTCAACGGCGTCGCGCTCGCGCAGCCGCTCGTCGTGCCCGAGCAGGCCCTCGGCGACGTCGCCATCGGCGCGACCCGAACCGCCCCGCTCACGATCGCCAACACGGGCACGGCGGCCGCGGGCACGGCCAACCCGCTGACCTACGAGGTCGACGTCATCGTCGACTCGGCGTACCCCGCCGGCGTCACCCCGACCGTGACGCTCGCGCAGGCGCGGGGCACCGTCGCCCCGGGCGCGCAGGCGGACCTCCTGCTGACCATCGGCGGCGTCTCGCAGGCCGCCTTCGTCAGCGGCCGTCTCCAGATCCGGACCAACGACAACAACCGCGCCTTCATCGAGGTGCCGTTCACGTTCTCCGTCGGCGGCGCGACCGAGCCCACGCTCGTCGTCACGTCGACGGCCCCGGCCAACGGCGCTCTCGGCGACGTCTCGACGAGCGCCTCGCGGAGCTTCACGGTCAGCGTCGGCAACACGGGCTCGCTGCCGCTGGACTACCAGGTCTTCGCCACGGCGACGACCCGCAACCTCCCGATCTCGAGCACCCCGCCCGGCCTCGCACGGTTCTACCGCGGCGGCACGACGCCGCTCTTCGCGGCCACGTTCGAGACCCCGGCCGATCTCAGCCAGTTCGAGTTCGACGCCGCCTCGGCACCGGACCGCTGGCAGCGCACGACGGCCGGCCGCGCGGCCCTCGGCGGCCACTCGGCACCCGGTGCGGCCCTCTACGGCAGCGCGACGGGCGGCCCTACGTACGGGAGCAACTCGACGGGCCAGCTCACGACGCCGTCGCTCGACCTGAGCGCGCTCAGCGGCGACAACCTGGTCACGGTCTCGTTCAACTACTACCTCAGCGCCGAGGCCAACTTCGACTTCGCCACCGTCGTGTACTCCATCGACGGCGGCCGGACGTACCGCACGTTCCTCACGTCCAACGGCGGCGCGCTGCGCAACACGCCGGGCGGCTGGGAGAACGTCGTGGCCGAACTCCCCGGCCTCGCGGGCTTCCGCGACGTCAGGTTCGGGTTCCGCTTCCAGAGCGACGGCAACACCGAGCAGGAGGGCTTCTACATCGACGACGTCGAGATCGTCGGCGTCGCGGGCGGCTCGGGCTTCTTCGCCGCGCCCGTCCAGGGCACGGCCCAGGGCGGCACGACGACGTCGGTCACGGTCACCGTCAACGGCGCAGCGCTGGACCGCGGCTTCTACCAGGGCTTCGTCGACCTCGTGACGAACCAGCGCGGCAACGACCCGGCCCCGCTCAACGTCACGTTCACGGTCGGCGCGCCGGCCTTCCCGAGCATCACCGCCGTCACCACGGCCCCGGGCTTCCTCGTGAACCCGAACACGACGACGCCGGCGACCCTGAACGTCCGCAACCCCGGCGACGCGCGGCTCTCGTACGTCCGCGTGCTCGAGCCCGCCGCGAGCGCGTACACGGCGAACCCGAACGCGTTCGCCGGCGACGCCGTGACGGCCGCCCCGCCGTCGGCCAGCGCGGTCGTCAGCGGCGAGGTCGCGTCCGAGACGGCCGGCACCACGACGGGGACGCTCCCCGACGGCGACATCCTCGGCCAGATCGTCCTCACGGGGGCGGCCCTGCCCGGCGACCTCACGCAGATGCCGGACGGCCGCCTGCTCGTGCTCGACATCGGCCTCGCGGCCGCGTCGTACGGCCAGGCCTTCATCGTCAACGAAGACCTCAGCGGGACGTCCCTCCGCATCCCGGCCGCGTTCACGGCCCAGCAGTCCGGCCTGACCTACAACAGCCGGACGAACTCGTACTGGATCGCGGAGCTCTCGACGGGCCGTGTCCGCGAGGTCACGCTGGGCGGGACGGCCGCGGCCCCGACGTTCGTCGTCGGGACCCGGAGCTTCGTGACCGGATTCTCGCCGGTCGGGCTGGCCTATAGCCCCGAGCTCGACGCGATCCTGACGACCAACTTCGGGGGCACCAGCCTCTACGCGTTCGACATCGCGGGCACCCTGCTCCCGGGCTACCCGGTGACGGTCAGCGGCCGCGGGCCGACGTTCAACCAGCTCCCGGGCCTCTCGTTCACCGACGGCGTGGTCGAGGTCGGCGGCGCGGCGAACCTCCAGATCGTCCAGACGGGGCAGTTCGGCCGCACGTTCGCGGGAGCCGTCACGACGGACGAGACGTCCGCGCGGCTCGGGGGCAGCGCCCGCATCAACGGGTTCCTGCGCAGCCGCGGCGACCGCGACGGGTCGGCGTACTACGTGGCCAACCCGGCTGGCGGCGTCGCGCGCGTCTTCCGCGTGGACCCGCCGAACCTGCCGGCCGCCATCACCGGCACCCGGATCGACGCCGGCGCGCCGCTGTTCGGCAACCAGACGGTCGCGGCGCAGGCGCAGTTCGCGCTGCCGCTGCTCATCGACGCGCGGGGGCTCAGCAGCGGCAGCTACGCCGACCAGCTCGCGTTCCTGACCAACGACCAGCAGTTCCCGCTGGTCCGCATCCCGGTCACGATCTCGGTCGCGGCGACCGCGGGCGAGAGCGAAGCGCCGGGCGTGTTCGCGCTCCGCGGCCTGTTCCCGAACCCGGTCCGCTCGGCCGGCACGGTCGAGTTCGACCTCGCCGAGGCGGCGGACGTGACGGTCGGCGTGTACAACACGCTCGGCCAGCGCGTGGCCGTGCTCGCGGACGGGCAGGCGATGGCGGCCGGCCGGCAGTCCGTGCCGTTCTCGGCGGCCGGCCTCGCGGCGGGCGTCTACGTCGTCCGCCTCCAGGCGGGCGCGAACGTCGGCACGCAGAAGGTCACGGTCGTCCGCTAGCGCAGGCCCGACGGTCAGCGGCGGGAGGCTCGGGCACGACCCGGGCCTCCCGCTCTGTTTTGAGCCCTCACCCGCCCGCCCCGCGATGCGCCCGCTCCTGCTCTCGCTCTCGCTCCTCGCCGGGGCCTGCGCCACGGCACCGCCCGGCGTCTCGCCCGGCACCTCGCCCATGGCCACCGCCGCTCCCGACCCCGGCGTCGCTCCGACGGCCGCGCTGACGCTCGTCGGCTACGCCGGCGGCGGCGCGCAGATGAGCGTCGCGTTCGACGCCGATGTGCCGATCAGCCCCACCGAGCCAGCTCTGCTCGTCGCCGGCGGCCGGCAGCACTCGGCCCCGCTCGAGTCGGCCCCGTCCGTCGCGCGCGCCGGCGGTACGGCCGCGTCGTCCGCCGTGTACCGGCTCGACCGGGACGGGCGGGCCGCGGCCGAGGGGGCCGGCACGTCCGCCCGGCTGATGCTGCACGACGGGACGGCCTACCGGACGTACCCCGTGAGCCGGCCCGACCTGCTCAACTGAGCGACGCGCTTTGAGAGGCTGACTATGAATGGATCTTCACCTGCCGTCATTCTCGCGCGCGCGGGAATCCAGTGTGTCGAGCGCCGTGCCACGACTCTGGATTCCCGGTCGGGGCCGGGAATGACGGCGGTTTGAGCTTCTCTTTGCATTCATAGTCAGCCTCTCAGCGCACGGCGACACCGCGCCTTCCGCGTGGCCGCCCTCGTCTCTATCGCGCCGGGACGGTGGCCCGCCGCGGCACCGACCACGGGACGGCCGTGCGGACGGTCAGGGTCCGCCGCAGCGACGTCGAGCGCCGCGTGCTTGCTACGGCGCGGGGTGGTCGCGTCCGGCAGTGCCTCGCCCGGCCTCGCCGGCCGCCGGGCCGTGTGCCGCGTGGCTCTGCACGGCAACGGCGCGTGTGTAGACGCGCGCCGCGCCCCACGTGTACGGCACGAGCAGCAGCCCGAGCAGGACGGCGAAGTTGACGCCCGCGAACGCGACGCGCAGCGGCAGCGTCCGGTGGAAGCGCGCCGGCGGCGTGAACGTCGCGCCGGTGCCCTCGATGAGGAACACGATGAGGGCCGCGTGGAGCATCGTGTGGCCGATGACCTCGGGCTTGCCGAAGACGAGCGTCGTCGTAAAGAAGACGAGCGTGACGAGGAGCGCGAGCGGGCGCTCGAGCAGCCCGATGATCAGCAGGTACCCCAGCGCGAGCTCGACGAACGCCGCGGCCGTGAGGAAGAACGCGACCGGGAAGCCGAGCGCGAGCGCCGGGTTCTGCTCGATGACGTAGAGGCCCCACTCGGGGAAGACGAGCTTCTCGAGCGCGACCCAGCACAGCGAGAACCCGACCGTCGAGAAGAGGGCCGGCAGCGCCAGCCCGCGCACGCGCTCTGAGGCCGCCGTCGACACCAGGAACGCGACGCCGAAGCCTGCGAGGTAGGCGTAGTCCAGCATGTGGAACGCGCCGAAGCGGGCCACGGCCACGCCGAACAGCGCCAGCAGCCCGGCTCCGGCGACCGGCACCGTCTGCCGGAACAGCAGCAGCAGCGCCACGCCGAACTGCGCCCAGCCGGTCCACGCCGGCACGCCCGAGAGCTCGGGCGCGAGCAGCACGTCGGCCTGCCAGTTGAGCAGCATCACCGCCCCGGCCGCGACGCGGAGCACGAGGCCGGAGCGCTCGCGGTAGCCCGAGAGCCAGTCGCTGAGGCGGCGGTACGCGGGCAGGCGCTCCAGCCGGGCGTCGAGCAGCACGAGCGCGCCGAGCGCGGCGACGCTCAGGGCCAGCAGCGCCCAGAACGTCGGCGTGAGGACGCCCGCGAGCCCGAGCGGCGGGTCCGTGAAGCGGAAGTCGCTGAACCACTTCACGTGCGCAGAGGCGGCGCGCGGCACGAGGAGCAGGAGCAGGAGCGGGGCGAGGCGGCGGAGAGCGCGCATAGCAGGCTGGGACAGAGAGAGCAGGTGCTGCGCCGGAGGCGGGCGTCCACACCTGTGTACGCCGCGCGCCGCGAGACGCCGCGCCGGGTGGGCGAAGACGCCGGGCGCAGGCGGTGAAGCCCGCGCGCGACCCCGGCGCGGCACTCGGCGGCGCGCGGCGCGTACGCGGCTCATGGCAGGCGGACACATCCCCGAGGCTCTCGCCGGGCGCGTCCGCGTCCGCATCGGCGCGCTCGTCTTCGACGACGCCGCGGCCCCCGGCGCGGTCCTGCTCGCCGAGCACGCGGGCCTGTGGAGCGCGGCCCCGTTCTGGAGCTTCCCCGGCGGCGGCGTCGAGTTCGGCGAGACGCTCGGCGAGGCGTTCGCGCGCGAGGCCCGCGAGGAGGCCGGCCTCGACGTCGCGATGGGCCCGGTGCGGTACACGCTGGACTTCGTGCGGCCGCCGCTGCACGCGGTCTCGTTCTACGCCGAGGCCCGACTCGTGTCCGGCAGCGTCCGCGACGCGGCCCTCGGGTCGGACCCCGAACTGCCGGCCGACGCGCAGATCCTGAGGTCGCTCCGGTGGGTGGACCTCGCGGACCTGCCGCGGCTCGCTGTCGTCCCGGAGACCGTCGCCGCGCGCCTCGCCCGCGACGCCGCGGCCGGCTTCCCCGACGGGACGGTCTACCTCGGCACGGCGCGCTAGACGGCCGGGCGTCGTTTACATTCACGCCGTCACCTGCCGCCCCGTGCCCGATGCGGTTCGCCTTGATACTCGCTCTCGTCCTGACCGCGGCATCCGCGACGGCACAGACGGCGCGCCTGCCGCAGTTCTCGGACTACCCCGCCGGGCCCCTCTACCGCGGCCGCGTCGCGCCGCTCGTCGAGGCCAGCAGCCCGAGGGCCCGGCTGTACCGGACGGCGACGCGCCGGGCGATGGCCGAGGGCGTCAACTTCGCCGGCCACTACGTGCTCGCGATGTGGGGCTGCGGGACGGAGTGCGGGGACGGTCACGTCGTGGACGCTCGAACGGGCCGGGCTATCGCAGACCTGCCCTTCGCGAGTGCCTACACGGCCTTCCAGGCAACGAGCCGCCTTATCACAGTCATGACGCCGGACGAGATCATCGGGATGTTCCCGGCCGGTGAGGAGGGAGCCATCCCGGGCCGCTACGGGTCGTCGTACTGGATCTTCGAGGACGGGGCGATCCGCCACCTCGGCTCGCTCCTCGCGTCGGACGTCGAGCAGATCCGGCGGGGCGGGCCGGTCCCGCCACTCCGGACCGCCATGCCGGGCGACGTGCTCGTCCCGCTCGCGGTCCGAAACGAATGGACGTACACCGGGACCGCTCCCGGCGGTGCCATCACCGTCACCTACCGCGTGACCGGACGTGACCCTGAACCCTACGCGAACGGCGTGCTCGTCGAGCGGACGAGCCGCGGCGCGGGCGGTACCCGGCGGACGGCCGAGACGTGGTCTCCGGGCTACGACATCGGCGACGGCAGCCTGAGCGTCCGCTCGGGCGAGAGCGGCTCCGCTTATTTCCCGTACCTCTTCGGCGTCCCCGTCGCAGACGGGCCGGGGCGGACCGAGCGCACGACGGCGCGCGTCGGCGGCGAGACAAAGGACGCGGTGTGCTACGTCACCGACGCCGGCACAGACGACTACGGCAACACGGTCCGGGCGTCGCGGACGTGCTTCGTGCCGCGCGTCGGGATGGTCAGCCGCACCGAGGCCGGCGAGACGCTGACGCTCACGTCGCACACGCTGCGGTAGCGGCATCGGGGCGGCCGTCTATCTTCGCCGCCCGCCTGCCTGCCGCGAATGCCCGACCCCGCCGACGCTCTCATCACCGACCCGGCGCAGGTCGCGGCCGTCCTCGCGGCGCTGCTCGCGGCCGTGTTCGCGCTCGAGCGGCTGCCCGCGCTCGCGCGCGTCTTCGCCGTGCTGCCGGGCGTGCTCTGGGCGTACTTCCTGCCGACGCTGCTGACGGCCGCCGGCGTCACGCCGCAGGCGAGCCCGGCCTACGACGCGATGAGCTACGCGCTGCTGCCGATGTCGCTCTTCCTCGTGATGCTCTCCGTGGACCTGCGCGCCATCGCGAGCCTCGGCCGCATGGCGACGCTCATGATGCTCGTCGGGGCCGGCGGGATCGTCCTCGGGGCCCCGGTCGCGTACCTCGCCGTGGGGCAGTTCATCGGCGACCCCGACGCCTGGAAAGGGCTGGCCGCGCTCTCGGGCTCGTGGATCGGCGGGACCGCCAACATGCTCGCGATCCAGGAGTCGGTCGGGCTGGCGAGCCTCGGCCCGATCATCGTCGTGGACACGGTCGTGGCGTACGGCTGGATGGCGATCCTGCTCGCGCTCGCGCCGCGGCAGGCCGGCTTCGACCGCTGGGTCCGCGCCGACCCCGACGCGCTCGCGGGCGTCAACGCGGCGCTCGCGCTCGTAGACACCGAGCGCCGGCCGGCGACGACGGGCGCGCTCGCCATCATCGCCGGGCTGGGCTTCGCCGCGGCCGTCGCCGCGCGGACGCTCGGCGCGGCCCTGCCGACGCTCGGCACGCCGCCCGTCGTCACGGCCGGCACGTGGGCCGTGCTCGCGGCCGTCACCGCGGGCCTGCTGCTCTCGGCGACGCCGCTGCGCCGGCTCGAAGCGGATGGTGCCAGTCGGGTCGGCTACGCCGCGCTGTACCTGTTGCTGACGTCCGTCGGGGCGCAGGCGGACCTCGGCTCGGTCCTCGACGCGCCGCTGTACCTCGTCGCCGGGGTCGTGTGGCTGGCCGTCCACGTGGCGCTGCTCGTCGGGGCGGCGAAGCTGCTGCGCGCGCCGCTGTTCTTCGTCGCGACGGCCTCGATGGCCGGCATCGGCGGGCCCGTCTCGGCCCCGGTCGTGGCCGGCGCGTACCACCGCGCGATGGCCCCGGTGGGGCTGCTGATGGCCGTCGCGGGCTACGTGCTCGGCATCTACGGCGGCGTCGCGGTGGCCTACATGCTCGGCGCGCTGGCGGGATGAGGAGGGACAGGCAGGAAGAA
>JAYWIE010000504.1:0-2317 GCA_043789155.1 Rubricoccaceae bacterium
GGCAACCCGTTCGGCACGAGCCTGAACGTCTCGGGCGTGGCGTCGTGGCCGGGCGCGTCGGCGCTGGCGAGCACGGTCGTGCAGATGTGGAACGCGGCGTCGTCGGGGTACGAGACGAGCGTGACGCGGCCGACGATTGCGCCGTGGCAGGGCTTCTGGGCCGAGGGCGCGAGCGCGGGCACGCTGACGATCCCGGCCTCGGCGCGCACGACCGGCGGCACGCTGCGCCGCGACGCCCCCGTGCCGACCGTCGCGCTCGAGCTCGCGTCCGAGGACCCCGGCTCGGGGGCGGGCTCCGCGTTCGTGGACCGCGCGGCCGTGCTGACGTTCGGCCCCGACGCGCGCGACGGCCGCGACACGGGCGACGCGGTCAAGCTCGACCCGCTCGCCGAGGCGCACGTGCTGCTCGCCTTCGCGACCGGCGAGAGCGGCGAGATGCGCGCGGTCGAGAACCGCCCGATGGCAGCCGTCGCGCTCCCGCTCGCCGTGGCCTCGGTCGGGGCCGGCGCGCGGCTCGTGATGACGTGGCCGCGCGTCGAGGGCCTGCCCGAAGGATGGGCCGTGACGCTGCGCGACACGCAGACCGGCGCGACCGTAGACCTCGCCACGGCGGCGCAGTACGCCTTCTCGGTCGCGCCGGCGGCGGCGCGGCCCGAGGGCGCGGCCCCGGCTGGTGCGCGGTCCGAGGCGGTGGCGTCGCGGTTCTGGCTGACGGTGGGTCCGCGCGGCGCGACGGCCGGTGAGGGCGGAGCCGCGGCGGCGCTGTCGCTGGACGCGCCTCGTCCGAACCCGTCGCGCGGCACGGCGACGGTCGCCTTCTCGCTGCCCGAGGCGCGGGCCGTCCGGCTGACGGTCGTGGACCTGCTCGGGCGCGAGGTGGCCGTGCTGGTAGACGGCGAGACGGCGGCCGGCCCGCACACGGTGCCGGTGGACGCGGCGCGTCTGGCCCCCGGCGTGTACGTCGTCCGGCTCGCGACCGGGACGGAGACCCTCACGCGACGCCTCGTGGTGGTGCGGTAGCCGCGCGCGGGAGCCGCGCGCGGGAGCCGCGTGCGGGAGCCGCGTGCGGGAGCCGCCGGGCGAGCCGGGGCACCGTGTGCACACGCGGTTACTTGCATCCCGGTGAAGTACCGGTAGATTTGCCGTGTGCCTCCGGCGAACGGGATCCCCCCGTTGCCGATGTCCGGGCCGGGCCGCCCGATGCGTTCTCTCTGATGCTCCGTCTTCTCGTTGTCGGTGCCGCGCTCTGGATGCCAGTCGCCGCTCTCGCGCAGTCCGCCGTGCCGGCGGCCCACCTCGAGGCCGCGCTGCGGCACGCCGGTTCGCTCGCCGCCTCGGCGCGCGGCGGTGCCCCGCCCGCGCTCAGCGTCACCGACGCTTACGTGACCGAGGAGACCGGCACGAGCTACGTCTACCTCCGCCAGCAGACGGCCGGGCTCGACGTGATCGGGACCGAGATGACGCTGGCCGTGGACCGCCGCGGGACTGTGTTCCACGCCGCCGGCACCGAGCGGGCCGTCGCGACGGACCACGCGCGGGCGGCGGCCCCGGCACCCACGCTGACGGCGGCCGACGCTGCGAGCGCGCTCGCGCGCCGCAACGGCCTCGGCACCGGCTTTTTCACGGCCCTCGCCGAGGCCGGCGAGGCGGACCGCGCCGCGACGCTCTCCGAGGGCGGCGTCGCGCTCGAGCCCGTCCGCGCCCGCCTGGTGTGGCATCCCGATGGCGCGGCCGGCGAGGGCGGCGCGCTGCGGCTCGCGTGGGAGGTGCTGCTCTACGAGCTGAGCGCCGAGCACCTATGGCTGGGCTACGTGGACGCCGAGACCGGCACCGTGCTCGCCCAGCAGGACCTCGTCGTCCACGACACGTTCGGGCCGGCCGCGGCCGCCGCGCCCACGTCCTTCGCGCCCCTCGCCCCGTCGCCCGAGACGGCGTTCGCGGGCCTGATGGTCGGGTCGTACACCGTCCTCCCGATGCCGGTCGAGGCCCCGTACTACGGCGCGCGCGCGGCCGTCGCCAACCCGGACAACGCCCTCGCGTCGCCGTTCGGCTGGCACGACACCAACGGGGCCGCCGGGGCCGAGTTCACGACCACGCAGGGCAACAACGCCCACGCCTACACCGACACCAACGCCGACAACCTGCCCGACGCCGGCGGAAGCCCCGACGGCGGTGCCGGCCTCACGTTCAACTTCCCGCTCGACCTCGCGCAGGCCCCGAGCACCTACCGCCCGGCCGCCGTCACCAACCTGTTCTACTGGTCGAACGTCGTCCACGACGTGCTCTACCAGTACGGCTTCACCGAGGCCGCGGGCAA